>JALLOL010000074.1 GCA_027717875.1 Acidobacteria bacterium AH-259-L09
AGCGGCCTACATGAGTCCAGAACAAGCCCGTGGCAAAAGGGTGGACAAAAGAGGCGACATCTGGGCCTTTGGCTCTGTGCTCTATGAACTATTGACCGGCAAGCGGCCCTTTGAGGGAGAGACAGTCACGGAAACCCTGGCTGGGATTCTCAAGGGTGAGCCGGATTGGGAGGTGCTGCCAGTTCACACGCCGGAATCCATTCGAAGACTGCTCCGGAGGTGCCTGCAAAAAGATTTGAAGCAGCGTTTCCGAGACATCGGGGATGGCCGGATCGAGATTGAAGAAGCTCTCGCTACTCCCGCCGGACAGGTTCCGGCAGCTACCACAGCGATCCCCGCCCGACCGTTTTGGCGGCAGGCGACCCCCCTTGTCATGGCTGCTCTGGGCGTGGGAGCTGTCATTGCCAGCATTGCTGTCTGGAATCTCAAGCCCTCCACAGCGATATGGCCTGTGGCACACTTCACGGTGGCTTTACCGCCGGATGAGCAGTTGGCGGGTTTGGAAGAGATGTCACCCGTGGCCGTTTCCCCGAATGGGAGTTATCTGGCCTACGTCGCCAATCGAGACGGCACCCAGCAACTCTTCGTGCGTACCCTTGACAGTGTGGAGGCCCCTTCTTTTCCCCGGATGGTCAGTGGTTAGGCTTTTTTGCCGGGGGGCGCCTCAAAAAAGTCTCCATTGCTGGTGGCAGGGCTACAGTGCTGGCCCCTGCTCCGTTGGCTCGGGGAGGAAGCTGGGGAACTGACGGACAGATTATCTTCTCCGCATTTTTGGGAGAGAGAGGTCTTGAGCGAGTTTCCTCTTCCGGTGGTGAGCCCGATCTCCTGACGACACCCGATAGCGACCAGGGAGAAGGACCCCATCGTTTTCCACAGCATTTGCCTGGCGGCAAGGCCATAGTTTTTACGGTCGGGACAGGTGGAAGTTGGGATGATGCGCTGATCGTGGCACAACGACTCGACACAGGCGAGCGAAAAGTCCTGATTGAAGGGGGCAGTGATGCCCGCTATGTGACGA
Organism: Acidobacteria bacterium AH-259-L09; assembly: GCA_027717875.1. The sequence goes on from JALLOL010000074.1 coordinate 1,019, forward strand.
CAGGGCATCTGGTTTATGTCCGGGCAGGAGCCTTGATGGCGGCGCCTTTTGATCTGGACCGACTGGAGATGACAGGTCCCCCCGTCGCCATCGTAAAGGGGGTGATGCAGTCCACAAGCATCACAGGCGCCGCCCATATTGGCTTTTCCGAACTGGGCTGGCTGGTCTATGTTCCGGGCACTGCTAAAGCTACTGAACGAAAGCTCGCCTGGGTGGATCGCCAGGGAGAAGAACAGCCTCTCCCCGTACCTCCACAACCATATTACGGCCCGAGTCTCTCACCCGACGGACAGCGTCTGGCCGTTACTATTGATCAAGGGAACAAACAAGATATTTGGGTCTACGACATTCCCCGCGGAGGCCTCACCCGGCTAACCTTTGAGGGAAGCAACCAATCTCCAGTGTGGACTCCGGACGGCAGAAAAGTAACGTTTACGTCCAACCGTGCGGGACCCTGGAATCTTTTCTGGAAGTCTGCGGACGGCAGTGGCGCGACCGAACGCCTAACGACGAGTGAACAAGACCAGTGGCAGGTTTCCTGGTCGTCCGACGGACAGTTTTTGGCCTTCGTAACTTCGTGGGACATCTGGGTAATGTCGGTGGATGGCGAGCGCGAGCCTCAGCTTTTTCTCCAAACAAAGTTCAATGAACGGCGGCCGGTGTTTTCGACCGACGGCCGCTGGTTGGCTTATGTCTCCGATGAGTCCGGCCGGAACGAGATTTATGTCCGGCCTTTCCCCAAGGTGGAGGAAGGAAAGTGGCAAATCTCAACTGATGGAGGCGTCGAGCCGGTCTGGGCACCCAACGGCCCGGAGCTCTTCTACCGCAGCGGTGACCAGATGATAGTCGTGGACATCAGGGCCGAGCCAACTTTCCAAGCAGGTACCCCGAGGCTGCTCTTTGAGGGAAGTTACGACCGAGGCCCAGGGGGTAATGCAGGCTACGACGTCACACCTGACGGCCAGCGATTTGTGATGGTCAAGGCCGGGGAGGAATCAGCACCGACCCAAATCAACGTCGTCCTCAACTGGTTCGAAGAACTCAAGCGCCTGGTGCCGACGGAGTGATTTGAAAATGTGCCTCACGCACGCCATCGTTGGAGGGGGAGCGACATGAAAGCGACTCGGCTTTTGACCTGAGGCACTTCAGGGCCACACAGTGGTTGATGCACGGCGTGGAACAGGAAGAGCTAGAGCAGTTAGTTTCGAGTTCAAGTGGGAGACATTTGGGAGACACGGGCAAACTTGACCTGACGGGTCAGAAATGCAGGGTGTGGCGCTAAGTGATTGATTCCAAAGTGCCGGAGGGGGGAGTTGAACCCCCACGAGTGTTGCCACCCGCCAGATTTTGAGTCTGGTGCGTCTGCCAATTCCGCCACTCCGGCGCGAGAGTAGCCAGTATAGCTCAACCCATTGAGAGCGGCCAAGAGACGACCCTGGAGCACCCGGAGCGGTTGGGTCGGAACTTCCAGCTTTTGGGCCAAGGAGAACTTTATATAATATGTGGCAAGGAGTAGTAGTGTATGGTCAGAAAATTCACCCTCGAGTACTGGATTGACGATGGTCGGTACCTAGGTAGGTTGAAACAGGTCCCAGGCGTATTCAGCCAAGGTGAATCACTCGAGGAACTCGAACAGAATATCCGGGATGCCTATCGTCTCATGATGGAAGAGCAGCCGGCGCCGCAGGCCGGTGCAAGGACGAAGGAGCTGCCCATAGACGTGTGAAGCGCAAGCGGATTAATCAGGGAGTTGGTAAATGCCGGATGCTATCTAAAAAAACATGGCCATAAGCACGATATCTCGACTTGTGCAATTCTGTGTGCGTTAGGGTGGTAGGGATAGCGAGCGCCGCTTTAGGGCGCCCTTTTGTTGGCAAGGGTGCGGTAGTATTCTTCGACCTGGTCGCGAAACTCGGGTGGCACTTCCTCCTCGTTCACCAGTCGCAGCAGGTGTTCAACTTCCTCCTCCAAAGCTCTGTTAATCTCTAACTCAAGCTGGCGAAAACCGTCAATGATCTGAGCCTTGAGTCGCGCCACTTCTTCCGCGTCAGTAAAAACGCGGGCCGCGTCCAGCCGACGCATTCGACGGATCAACCCTGCCAAGACTCCTCCCAGTTCGGGTCGATTGTCCAGAAATCCGCGCAATTGCTCGGCATCTCGAAGGCGCTCTTGCCATTCCCGTCTCACCTGCCGGGGATTGATTCCATGGGTATTGGCAACCGATCCTGTGTAAGTACCGGCACCTTCCGTGCCTCCACCCTGTCTGGGAGCGCGCTGCGGCTCTTCTGAAAACTGTGACTGCCCTGGGCCTCGTTGTTCGGAATCCTGCCTATTTGCCTGCCCAGCCTGTTCTGGAACCTCTTGACCAACTTCCGGTGGCTCCCCTTGTTTCTGTTGGCGGGCCCGTTGTTCCTGATTGGCACCAGAAGCGCGATCTTGAAGCGATTCGAGATTTTCCACCAATGTCCCAATCTGATTTAAAGCGCGCTGCAGTTTTTCGCGTGGAGTGGATTGAGTGCCCGGTCCCAGAGCCGCTTCGGCTTCGCGGATCTTCTGGGCCAATTCCTCCAGGTCCTGTGCGACTCCTTCCTCGCGCTCCCGTGCCAGGTCCGTCCAGCCACGAGAAAGAAGCTCAGAGCCTTCCTGCATCTTTTCCGGGATCCGTTGATCGCGCACATCGAGTGCAGCTTCCTTAAGTTTTCGCGAGGCTTCAGCTTGTTTGGAACCCATTTGGCGGGCCGTTTGGTGAAGATTTCCTTCCAACTGATGGAGATCCTCTTGCAGTTGGGATTTTTCGCCCAGCAACTTTCGGAGCTCCTGGATAAAATTCTGATCGATCTTTCCCGATTTTACAGTTCGATCGAGATGGTCGATCTTGTTAAGCATTTCCTTTTGGTCTCCCACCAGACGCTGAGAACTCTCCTTGAGTTGCTGAAGATTGTTGACCAGCTGCTGGCGACGCTGTTGGCCGAGGGCTCTTTGGGTCTGCTGCAGCCGCTCCAGTGCTTGTTGAGCCCGCATCTGGGCCTCTTGGTTGTTCTGGCCACTGGACTGAGCTCGACGCATATCGCGGACTGCTTGCCTCAACTGGCGACTGATATCCTGAAGCTGCGGATCCTGCTGCCGGCGAGAAAGGCGTTCCAGTTGGCGGGCCAGACGTTCTGCCTCTTCAATCAGTTGCTGTTGAGACAGATTCGCGTTGGAGGAACCTTGCATCGCCTGTTGACGGCGACGTTGGGCCAGCTGCTGCTGACGCCGGGCCAATTCTTTCAGCTTTTCCAGAGCCTCATCCAGTGCCTGCTCGCGATTCAACTGACGATTCTGCTGCAGCGTCTCATATTGGTTCTTGGTTCTGTCGAGCTCAAGATCGACCAAATCCGCCAGCTCCTCGGCTGAAGCCCCGCCGCCGCCTTGGTTCTGGGCAAAGGAAACTTGAATTTGCTTAAAAAGGGCCTCGGCGCGAAGTAGCTGCTGGAAGGATTTTTGCTCTCCTTGAAGAGCTTCCTTCGTATTTGCCTGATTCAGCTGTTGGTGGGCTGGCTCCATGTGAGTCACAGCTTGTTTCAAGTGTTGGGCCATCTTCTGAAAGCGACGGTCGGCGACAGCTGCACCCCGCCGCCCAATTCGATCCACAATGGTTTGGGTCTCGGACTGCAGCCGCTGCTGAACCAGAGCCAGAGCTTGACTATTTTCTGCAAATTCGGATGCTGAGTAGCGAGCGCGGTCTCGTTGCAATTTGAAAGTGGCAGCGATGATTTCCTTCTGCCGTTTGGAGAGCATGATGTTGTCCCTGGCATTGGCGCCCGGCATGGGTGCACCCTGCTGCGACTGGTAATACTCCCGATCGAACGGCTCGACTTCGAAAAAGTAGATGTCGGTGGAGGCGGAAGAGACTGCGTCTGAAGCCTCGGCATAGTAGGAAACAAAATCTCCAGGCTCCAGATCAAACTCTTCCAAATAAAAGGTGTGGGAAGTGGAGAAGGAACGCGAAGCTTTCGGGTAATTCAGCTGGGCTTTTTGCTCCGGCTCCCCATTGACTGAAAAGCGCAGTGCCAACCGGGCCACTCCGTAGTCATCCTCTACCTTGATCTGGGTAAAAACCTCCTCAATGTTGGTGACCCGCTGATCCCGTCCCGGGCGGGTAAAGTTCACAATGGGAGGTTGATCCTGCAGGGCCTCGATGAGATACTCATCAGAAGCCGGATTCCAAAAGTTCTCCTGGTCCTGGAGATGGATCCTGTAATAGTCGTCTTGTGTGATCTTGAGCGTTCCCCGCAATTGTTGAGGTCCCAGAACCTGCAACGAGACCTCCCCACCCTTTTCTAATTTGATCATTCCAGCACGCACGGGTTGGTCAGTGTGCACGAAAATCTCGGCCTCAGTCCCCACCAGCGCGCGGATGTCGCCCTCATCCTCTAAAGTCACGCCGGAAAGACCCGTGTATCGTGGAAATTGAAGAACCACCTTCAGGCTCTCGACGCGTGGAATTTCTGAAACTTCAATGGTGTAGATCTCTGACTGGATGCCATCGGCTTTGACGTAATAATCGATCCGGTCCCGGATATCAAAAAAGATGAAGACAAAATCTCCCCCCTGTGGATCTGGAGGCATGGTGGTTTCTTCCCACTGAGGCTGATTTTCATATCTGGCTACGAGCTGCACTTTCTCTGAATCGAATCCTTCCAGCCTGGCACGGATTTCCAGGTCAGCACGCTTTCCGACTGTTACGCTGCCGGGAGTAACCACCACAAAATAGAGGGGAGACTGCGACTGATCGTACCAACCCCGAAAAATTTTGTTGAGACTGTAAGGAAAGACGTCTGGACCTCTTAAGAAAAGGAAACCGAAGATAAGCAGAGAGGAACATAACGCCAGCAGGGAGGCCAGGCTTTTTTGAGGGTAATAGAGGCGAGGTTTGGAAATTTTGGCAAGCTGCCTTCGGGCGTCGTGAGTGATCAGCCTGCGAAGCTCCGGATGGACTCGGGAAACGCTCCCTTCGATTTCAACTGCAGTGGAAAGCCGCTCTTCCAGCTCCGGATGTCGTTCCTCCAGAAAACGCGCCACCTGTCGCTTTGAGGGAGCGCGCCACAGAGGTTTGAAAATATAGTAGCCGAACAAGAACAGTGAGCCCAGAAGTCCAACCAGCCGGGTCCAAAACAGCGCGCTGTCAGAAAAGTTGTGCCGGGCCAAAAGGTAACTGGAAATCAGTGACGCGAACAGAAAGAAAGCAATTAGAAGGGCTGCTCCCTTGAGCAGACGCTCCCCTTGAAGCTTTCTCAGCACCCGGCTAATCGTCTGTGTAAGAGTCCTGCTCATGCTTTATCACCCTGTTTACAATTTTACCAGCTAAAGAGGGGTCACACGGAAAAAATAAATTGGGGGGTTGGGGGCAAACCCCAATCCCCGAATTTATTTTTTCCCTGTGACCCCTCTCCGGTTGGCGACCCACGACTCAGCCACAAACACCGCTGCGGCAGCCATTAAGAAAAGCCACCACAAAGACTGTTGCCGGTCTTTGTCTTGTCCCGCTTCCGCCAGAGTTGCTTCTTCGATGCGTGCTTCACGCGGAACAAAAACCGCCAGGAAGTCCTCCATTGTAACCGGGCTCAGGTCAGACTCTTGCGGCCGGCAATTCACCGCAGCCCAGTCGGTCTTCTTGTTACTCCGGATTTCGTAATGACCTGGTATCTTCAACTGAATAAGACCAGGGTCTTCTTGGTTTAGTCCAAGCACTCGATGCCCTCGCGGGTCGATCAAGTTCCAGGTTCCGGAAGTACCCGGAACAGATTCCAGAAGCGAATCCTGAACCGGTAAAACTTGATTGATCTCACGCGCTGCCGGAGTTCTCTGCCAGCCGGCAGCGTATTGAGCCAGACGGTACCAAAAAGGAACGTAGGCGCTTCGGAGCGGAAAATCTGTCCAGATTGGATCAAGCGAGGATGCGAAAACCAATATCTTGCCCTTTCCCAATGATTTTTCAATGAGTGCTGGATCCCCTTCGTTAAACCTCGCCAAGACTGAGGCATCAGCCTTGGGAGATAATCGCCAGTAGCTGTAAAACTGGGTGCTGGCAATCCCAGCCTTATGCACATCCCGGAAAATCGTGAAGATCGGATGCTCCCAGTTCACGTCCGTGATCGAGGTAAAAGGTTTGTTCTGCCTCCGAACAAAGTTGCGGCCAATCAATTGGGCAGAAAGCAATGCAGACCACTGTTGGCTATAGGCCTCTGGCCGGACATTTTTGCTGAGTACCACGATCAGACCGCCCCCCTCTTGGATGTAGGATTCAAAGACTGATCGTTTTGGTGGTTGCCTCAGGTCATTTAGCACAACCAGGGGAGTGTCCAGGGGATCGATCTGGCTGGGACCGGGAGGAGCCCGGGTCTCCACTGCAAAAGGGAGATTCTTTCCCGAGGAGAGAGCGCTTTGAAGATAGAATTCCGATCTTTCTCTACGGTTTTGCAATACCAGAATTCGCCGAGGTTTTTGTTTTTCAACCACAAAGTAGTAAACGTTATCGGCAGGAAGCGCATCCGATGGATCGATGACTATTTTTCCTCGAGAAACACCCTGGTCCAAATCGAAAGGCTTGAAGGTCAAATTGGCAACGCCTTCGCTGCCGACTTCGAAAGCCTGGCGATCCACCAGTTTCCCTTCGACAAAGAGCTGTGCCTCGCCACGCACAGTTTGCTCAGGATTGCCTCGCACACGCGCCAGAATTGGGTGTGGATACTGGTCCGTGAAAACTTCCCTTTCCAGACGGCTTTCTTCAACGAAGAGGTTGGGTGTCTCGCTGCCCACGTCTTCGATCTCAATAAAAACGCCCGGCGGGATTCGCCAGCCTGCCGCCGCGCCCATTCCGGTCTGCTGTAAGTCCGTAATTAGGTAGATTTCCCTTTTGCCGTTTTGGGCCTCCTCCAGTTGCTCCACCGCCATCCTTAAACCTTCAACATAGGAAGTCGATTCGAAAGATGGACTCAGGCGGCTTCGCAAAATCTGTTGCAGCCGCCCGGTTGAATTTTCCCACTGGGAAAGAACCTCCACCGTTTCGCCGAACTGGATGATTACCGCTTCATCGGACTTGCTTAGGGACTGAATCTTCTCTTCAGCCGCCCGGAGCGCGCTCTCCCAAATTGGCTCACGGGACATGCTGAAGGAATGGTCGATTAGAATCACAACTGAACGCGCCAGCAAAGGATTGACCTGATTCAGCCACGTTCCGGTGATCACCGGTCTGGCAAAGGCGAAAACTAAAAGGAGAAGACCCAGGCAGCGTAGAAAAAGCAAAAAAAGGTGTGTGAGCCGTCGCCGCCGAAGCTCCTTAATCGGGATCTTGCGGATGAACATTAGTGAGGCAAAAGGAATGCGTTTGGTTTTTTCCCGGCGTATCAAATGTAAAAAGATTGGAACAGCAACCGCCAGTGCACCGAGCCAGAATAACGGAGCCAAAAATTGCATGTTGTTCTACGCGAAGCGTTTCAATATTTCTTCCCTCGGAGCGATAGATACCGGTACAGTGCCCGATCCAGGGGTTCCTCCGTGTTCAGCAGCTCATAATCGAGGTAAATGTTTCGACATTCCTTTCGCAGTTCCTCGATGTGTTCTCTGAGAAGGGTCAGATAGGCCCTTCGGGAGTATTCCGGGACATAGGGCAGGTGCTCCTCAGTTTCCATGTCCTCCAAAGTGGAAATTTCCCCAAATGGCATCTCTAGTTCTACAGGGTCAAGAACATGAAAGAGAATAACATCATTGCCGCGGTGGTGGAAAAAGCGCAGCGCTTTGGAAATTTTCTCAGGCTCCTGATAAAAATCGCTGATCAGAACCACCATAGCCCTTTTGCGGATCAGGTGGGCGAGCCTTTCCATAGCTCCGCCAATGTCCGTCTGGCCGCCCATCTTCAGGGTTTCCAGCTGGTTCAAGAGAGTTAAAAAGTGTCCGTGTCGGGTCCGCGGTGGAGTTTGGCTGATCACATCTGAGTCGAACAAAATCACACCTGCGGCATCCTTTTGGCGCATTGCAAGATAGGCCAGGGATGCAGCCAGGTAGCGGGCATAGTCGAGCTTGGACACTTCTTGACTGCTGAAAGCCATGCTTTTACTGACGTCCAGTAAAATGTAAAGCTGAGTGTTGGTGTCACCCTCATACTTCTTGACATAGAGGCGGTCGGTCCTTCCGAAAACCTTCCAATCGACTCTCCGAATGTCATCACCTGGCGAGTATTCTCGGTATTCCGCAAAGTCCAGGCTAAAGCCGTGATAGGGGGAACGGTGTAATCCCGCCAGGAATCCTTCCACCACTGTCTTAGCGACCAACTGCAGATTGCTGATTCTGGACAAAATCTGCGGATCAATGAATCGGTTTGAAACTTGGGTGCTCGGCATTTTAGTTCCGCTTTAAAGTCCGGATTGGGGAGGCGCAACCGTTTCCAGGAGTCGATCGATGATATCTTCGGGCGTGATCCCATCCGACTCCGCATGGAAGTTGGTGAGAATGCGGTGGCGCAGCACGGGCTTGGCCAGAGAACGGATGTCTTCACTCGAGACAGCATAGCGTCCCTTCAGGAGTGCTCGGGCCTTTCCTCCCAACACCATGAATTGAGGGGCCCGCACACTGGCTCCATATCTCACCCATTGTTTAACGAAGTCAGGCGCCGATGTATCGCCGGGACGACTGGCACGTGTCAGTCGAACCGCGTAAAGCACGATCTCTTCATTGGCTGGAATCTTTTTCACCAGTTCTTGATAGCGCAGTATGTCCTCACCTGAGACTACCTGGTCAATCTCTTCCGCAGTCTCGCCAGTGGTTTCTCTCACCACCTCCACCTCCTGGTCCTCCGGAAGATAGTCAATTACGATGTTAAACATGAACCGATCGAGCTGGGCTTCAGGAAGCGGATAGGTACCCTCCAGTTCGATTGGGTTTTGCGTGGCCAGGACGAAGAAGGGGGGATCCAGATCGCGGGTGATTCCCCGGGCAGTCACTTTGCGCTCCTGCATCGCCTCAAGGAGGGCCGCTTGAGTTTTGGGCGGTGTGCGATTGATTTCGTCAGCTAATATAACATTGGCAAAAATAGGGCCAGCCACAAATTCCAGACGGCGCCGACCTGTGGAAGGATCCTCTTCGATGATCTCCGTGCCGGTAATGTCGGCAGGCATTAGATCAGGAGTAAATTGAATTCGCTTGAAAGTGAGACCCAGCGTTTGCGCGGCACTGTGCACGAGAAGGGTTTTCGCCAACCCGGGCAGCCCCGTGATGAGTGAATGTCCCCCGACATAAAGTGAAATCAAAATCTGCTCGATCACTTCATCTTGACCGACGATGATCTTTCGCAGCTCGTGAAGAATTTTCTTCTGCG
>JALLOL010000075.1 GCA_027717875.1 Acidobacteria bacterium AH-259-L09
AACTTCAGAAGTCTTTCTACCTCTACAGCACTGATCTTTGGTCTGTGGGCCGGCTTGCTCGTGCGCTGGAAGACAAGGACCCCCTGAGAAAAAGGATCTGCGATTGGGATCGGCGCAAAAGTTCTCCATGGGATTTCGGGGCGAGTTAAATTGGCCCAGAAGATGGGTAGCACGGCCGCAAGTTCATACCCACCCTCTCCATATAATTTCGCTAAGAACTGAGAGAATTGATCAGCAGGGCGCCCTCCCACAATGAAGTAATCCGGAATTGCATTTTCCCAAAAAAGATCTTCTCGCAGCGTTCTAGCATGTTTTCTTGCAAAGGGCGCTTGGTTGGAGACCAATCCACAAAATTTGTGTTCCGGGTGGTAATACATTTGGATAATGTTCAAATGCATTGGGACCAGGAAGATACATTTGTCCCTGGGAATATGTTCGTCAATGTAGCGACTTATCGCTTCGCTTCCCGTAGTGTAATCATTCATTACCTCCCCAAGATACTGCACAGGACGTGAGCGAAAGCCAATTGGCCCCAAAAAGTTAAACGTGAGCACATTACTCGACATTAGAATAATCAGAAATAATTCAGGCAGACCACGGAAACGGGTTTCGCTCAGAATCTCGTAAACTTGCGCTGCCACAGCAGCACTGAGGGGGATGAGTAAAACGTAGTAGCGCATATCTGCATCGGACGTCCAGGGCCAAACAGGCTGAGGCGAGAGAAATGAAATGACAATGATGACCGCCAACATATAAGCCGCTGTGAGAAGAATGTTTCTCAGCTGGACGATTCCGTTTTTGCCCAGAATAGTAAGCCCTGCAACTGCAAATATCAGCATACCAACGGGAAAGAACTCGAAGCGGACAGCATCGCGCGGCACCATCCACATCAGCCGCACAAACTTCATTAGATTTTCAGCTCTTGCCGAATCAAATGCTCGCCCTAAGGTAGGGAGACTATAAAGGGCAATCCACGTGACCGCCACCAAACCCAGGAAAGCAATCACAGCCAGAAAAATCACGTTTTTCCTATTCCTATACCTCTCGCGGATCATACTCAGCCCAATGACAGCGAGGGTTCCAGCAGCATAAAGATATTGACTTAAGATCAGCAAGCAGAGAAAAAGGGCCCCTAAAAGAATCCATCGACGATAATGTTTAGCATGTCTGAGAGCGGCCCATACCCACAGAAGGCCCGCGGCAAAGGTCAACCCGAGTGAGTAGTAGCGAACTTGACGTAGATACAACAAGTAAGGTACCGAGACAGCCAGAATAAGTGCCACAACCCAATACCGATCGCTGTCAAACTCATGCCTGAACCACGCAGCTATGAGAGGAATCGAAAAGAGGCCAATAAGCACAAACAGGAATCGCGCCCCAGCCGTGTTATCTCCGAAGGCCTTTAGACTTAGACCCGCGACCACACACTGCAACGGAGGGACGCTTCTTTTCATCATATCTTCATCCATTGATCCCATTATCCCGTAGGACAACAGGTTTCGCCCATCCCACCCGATCACCTTACCTGTCTTCATGAAGTTTCGACCAAGCACTGCCGTGTTCGCCTCATCATCCCAAAAGTCGTTCTGACCAAGGCTCCAAAAAGCAAGCACTCCTGCAAGCAAAGTGCAATAAATAACTAATAGGAGGGACTTGGGTCTCACTTTTGTAATACTATCGCTGCAATCCCCACATCAAGATCACTTTTTCGGGCGATTTGAGAGTGTATCTTTTGTGTATTGAGAGGAAATTTGCATAGTTTCTGGTCAAGAATTCTAAAACCGGAAGCTTCGAACAGTTCCTTAAAGTCGCCGTACCTCAGTCTATTGGTGTAGCTGACACCTTCCTTGGTCAGCACAGAGTTCCATGTTTCCTCAGAATATATGTAGAAAAGAAAGGGCTTGTTGAAATTATAGTGGTCTCTCATGTCTATTTTATGGAACATAATCCCCCCAGGTTTTACAACCTGGCTTAATTTTCTTATGTTCCCCGCGACATCCTTAATGTGTTCGAAGACACTTATGCTCAGAACAAAATCCACTTCTTGCTGCAACTCGATTTGGGTTAGTTCTTTTGGTATAAATTGAATGTATCTTTTGTCGAATTCTTCGCCATTCCAAAAGAAGAGCTCATTCTTGCCCTGTTTCCTTTTAATATATCGGAGTTCTCTTTTGAAGTAATCCCGCTGCTTTGATGTTCTAATATATCTTGGAAACTTATCCACCATTATCACCTTCTTCGCCCCATGCATTAAGAGATTGTAGGCGTTGATGTAGGAGTTACCGGGACCAATTTCCAGACACACCTTATTTTTGAAATCGAACCCACGCCTGGAAAGCATCTCCTTCATTTCTTCGAACTCTCTGTCTAGTGCCCTGAAATCACTTGTATATAGTTTCCAGAACAGGATTCTGTTAAGGAAAGGGACTCTGCAGTAAACAAAACGAACAAGGAAATTGAGCTTATTGTACAAGTATCCGAAATATCTATTGCTTACTTCCATGATCTAATCTATTTCCTTCTGATCGCAGCTGCTCTCCCCCGATAAAATGCCAAATCGATGCTCGTTCTGGAATTTCAGCTTCGGACCAGAGTGAGGCCCTGAAGCACACTGGACACCGTTGCTTCCTGACGCTATTTAGTAACATGCCTAAAGTGAGGGTTTCAGCTTCCCGAGACAACTATGCAAATACTAATGCTCAATTATGAATTTCCTCCTGTGGGTGGAGGTGCGGCTAACGCTACCTACTTTCTTCTTGAGCAGCTCGCAAAAAAGAACCTTACCATAGATCTAATCACTGCATCTCCTGACAAGATATGGACCAAAGAGCCATTTTCCAGCAATATAACCATCTACAGGTTGCCTGTTGGTAAGAAGCGCCTTGATTATTGGGCCATACAGGAACTCTCAGTCTGGAGCGTAAAAGCGTATTTCCTGGCAAGCAGACTGGTTCGAGACAGGAGCTATCACCTTTGTCACTGTTGGTTTGGATGGCCTTGCGGTGCAATTGCGCTGCTGCTTGGTAAGCCCTACATAGTGGCCCTGCGTGGGAGCGATGTTCCGGGTTACAATCCGCGGATCAAAACTTTGGACAGGTTCTTTTCTAAACCGCTGTGCAAGATAGTGTGGCGGCACGCCAAGTATCTAACCGCCAACTCTGAAGGGCTGAGGCAGCTTGCAGAAAAAACACTGACGACACAAATAGAAGTGATTTACAACGGCGTGGATGTACACCGGTTCAAGCCAGCAGTTAAGGAGAAAAGCGACAAGCTACGCATTCTTTCTGCAGGCCGCCTCATAGAAAGAAAAGGATTCGCCTATCTGATACATGCTCTACGAGGCGTCGACAGCGCCGTGCTGACCATTGCTGGCGACGGTCCGTTGCGAGCATCGCTCCGAGCACAGGGCGAGAAAGAGCAGGTTAATCTCAGGTTAATCGGCCACGTAGACCAGAAGAGACTCGCCAGGGAGTATCAGCTGGCAGATATCTTTGTGCTGCCTTCATTAAATGAAGGCATGAGCAACGCCGTTCTTGAAGCCATGGCATCTAGCACGCCGGTGATCGTCACCGATGTCGGAGGAAGCAAAGAGCTCGTGCAAGGAAACGGCTTCATCGTCCCAAGAAGGTCAGCTTCAACATTACGGCAAGCCATCCTGACTTATCAAAAACAGCCAACTCTTATTAATGAGCACGGAAAAAGGGGCAGAGCGCTAGCGGAAGAAATGAGCTGGGGTAAGGTTGCCGACGCATATCTGAAACTGTACACGGAAAGTGGCTGAACTCCTTCAAATGAGCAAGCAGTGATCACAAATCTTTCAATATCGAGATAAACTATTTAAATTAAAAGATCGCATTTATCTTGACAGTTTGTGGCAATTGACATGCCGTGTTTTGGCAAGTTGAGACAGTATTGGAATGTTCAGACTGCAGAGAAAGTTCTTAACATGTTGGAAATAAAAGACTAATAAGTTCTTGTGCGAAACGCACTTTTGGCATGGAGATTGCTGCTACTATGTTCTGATGAACCTGTGTGAACGAGTGCTTTGGCAATCCATCTCCCCTGATAGTCGGAGTTGTGCTCGAAAAATATTTTACAATTCCCCTGCACCTTTTGATTTGTGCAGTTCAAAATCTGACCTTATGTGGAAATTGACAACCCGAATCTCTGAGTGGGCCGCCAAAATCCTTTTGGCGCTCGTTGCCTTCAGTCTCCTTGTGTTTCTGATCCAACTGGCAGGCTTGGACCAGCTCAAGCAAGCCTTCGCCTCGGTTTCCCTGCAAGCGGTTTCAACAGGATTTCTATTTTACGTCCTCACTTGTGTTTTTAGAGCCGCCCGCTTTAAAGCGCTGTTGAGGGCAGCACTGCTGGGGACAGATATCCGTTTGCGACGCATCTTTTCAGTAGTAGCAGCCCAGGCATTTATTAATTACTTCATCCCCTTTCGAGTCGGAGAACTTTCCTACTTATATTTGCTCAAGAAAGAAGCCCCGGGAACAAGGGTTACGTCCTTAATTCCCAGTTTAGTTATTAGCCGCGTATTTGATCTCCTGGCCGTCTCTTTACTCTTCATGATTGCATGGTCGCACACTATGTGGACAATGCCGAAGGAATTAAATGTTTTGGGCCATATTTTGGCGTTGAGCGTTTTAGTGATTTGGCCGCTCATGTTCGTAATTTGGAAACTTAGGGCTAAGGTCAGGGCGTTTGGGGAAACCGTCACCAGGCATTCCGGATTGTCTAGTTACAGACTGGTACAGTGGCTGATGGAGCAAATGCGGGAAGTCGCCCAAGGGTTCGAAATTATGAGTTCGGCAAGAGTGCTGATTTTGACTGGATTTTATTCCCTTCTAATTTGGCTTTCACTGGCGTGTATGAATCTGGTTTTGTGGGGAGCGATGGGCATCCGCTTTAGCCTGCCGGTCCTGATTTTTGTATCCATGTTTTTGAACCTGTCTTCGTTCCTGCCTATCCACAGTGTCGGTGGCTTCGGAACCCAGGATGCCGTGTGGACCTACCTGGTGATAAACTTGGGGTATTCGCTGGACAGGGCGATTGTAGCTGGCTTAAGCGCGCACATAATTGCTATGCTATATGTAGTGGTGATAGGAGGATACAGTTTGTTTGCTCTGCGATTTCTTCAGGGGCATTTCAATTTTAACTCACGATCAATCTCCGAAGAAGAAAACTGACAACCATGAATTCACTTCGATTTTTTAAAGCGGGCCTACGTACCCTTTCCAAACCTTCGAAAGCCGGGGATACTCCCGTACACATCCAAATAGAACCTACCACGGCCTGCAACCTGGCTTGCAAATCTTGTCCCCATCCAATGGTTTTTAAGAACCCAGCTCATATGAAGCTGGAAGTGTTTAAAAAAATCATCGACCAAATCCAGCCTTTGCGGATCACTCTCAGCGGCATCGGAGAACCTCTTTTAAATCCACAGATCGACCAGATGATCGTGTACGCGCATAAAATGGGCACCAAGGTCAACCTGACTACCAATGGAACATTCCTAAAAAGACGGAGGGAAGACCTCTTCAATGCCAAACTAGACCTCTTGAGTGTCTCCATCGATGCGACCAATCCCGAAACGTACCAAGCAATTCGGCGTAAGGATGAGTTTGAGGGGATCCTGGAAGGAATAAGAACCGTAGTCCAACGCAAGCAGGAGTTGAAAATAGACTTTCCCAAAATCCGAACTCATTTTGTGATCCAAAGCGCCAACGTCGCCCAAATGGCGGAGTTTGTAACCTTGTCGGCTGACCTTGGCACTGATGCGGTCCATTTTCAACCGCTGGACATCATCGATGTCGTCGCCCCCAATAAGGACTTTTTGGCCGGAGATTTAACGTACGAACGGATTATCACGGCCATGAAAGAAGCTCTAAAGGTGGCGCAACGCCTGAACTTTGTAACAAACTTGAAAGAGCTCCTTGAGGACTTCGATCTCTACTGGAAAAAATACAACCGTCGGACTCAGGATGAGGACATCAAATGCATCATGCCGTGGTTCTCCAGCTATATCAATTTGAAGGGAGACGTAAAACCCTGCTGTTCCTTCGGAGTGCATGATGATATTGGAACAATGGGCAACGTATTCGAATCCGGCTTTAAAGAGATATGGAACTCCACGGCTTATGCAGAATTGCGCCACGAAATGAAAAACGGAGAACGTCCCTATAAGATCTGCAAAAATTGCGTGCCCAGAACCCTAGTGGACATCGCGAGGGCCTCGAAATTCAGTCCGGGGTTCATTAAAGGCAAATGAACCATGGACACTTCCATGGGTTTTCTTGAAGGATAGTCCGTGTCATTAATCAATATCAGTAAAAAGTTCTTCCAGCCGCTGAAGAGAAGAAAATTATCGTCCCTGATTTTCTTCGTCACGTCCAAGTGTAACTTGAGTTGCCCTATGTGTTTTTATATGGACGAATTAAATAAAAACGAAGACCTGTCTTATGAAGAAATAGATCAGATGACAGCGCAACTGCCTCGATTCGAGCGGCTCCTCCTTTCTGGCGGCGAACCTTTTTTGCGAACGGACCTAGCCGAGGTCGTGAAACTGTTTTATAAACGCAACCATGTCCGTTCTTTAAGCATTCCTACCAGCGGCTTTTCCAAGAACCTGATAAAGAAGACCACCCTGAAAATTTTGAAGGACGCCCCCGAATTACGGTTGAGCCTGGGCTTTTCCTTAGATGGGCTAGAGAAGACGCACAATGAACATAGAGGTTCGGAACAGAGCTATCGCCGCTTGATGGACACGATGGCAGACATGGTTCAAATGCAAAACAGCTATCCCAACTTGCGGATCAACCTCAACACGGTGATCACCAGCGAAAACATCACTCAACTGCCTAAATTAATGAAGTTGACTCGAAAACTCGGATTGGAAAACAGGCACAGTTTCGAATTGATCCGCGAAACCCCGCATAACCAATCCATGCGCAACTTGCGGACGCAAGACCTGTCAAATTTTTATAGAGAAGCTTTGATGAGACAGTTTCCCGTACAGGTCGGGACAAAAAATATTCAGGATTTTCTAGAGTATATCCAGCTCATGTTCCGTTATAAAGCCCAGTACGATTATTTTGCTTTCGGAAAAAAATGGCAGGATTTTACCTGCGTTGCTGGTGAGAGCATGTGCGTCATTGACCATAATGGCGAGGTACGTGCCTGCGAACTTCGGAAGCCGTTAGGGAATTTGAAGGATCACAATTATGATCTGCTCAAGATCCTTCAATCCCCCAAGGGACAGGCAGAAAGAAAAGACATTGTCGACAACAGGTGCAGTTGTACGCACGTTTGCTTTTTTTATGAAAGCACTTACTGGAGCCCCAAAGCGGTCTTCTTTAGAATGCCGCTGCTGCTCTTTGAAACCCGTTTACTTGGAAACAAAGTTCTAGACCGTCTATTTGACAAAAGCACCGATTCTCCACATGGAACAGCCCCTTCTTTCCATAATCATTCCTACGTACAATAGAAAGCCCATCCTCAAAAAAACATTGGCGGCCTTGCAAGGCCAGCTCTTAGAGAAAACTCGATACGAAGTCATCGTGGTGGATGACGGTTCCACGGACGGGACATCTGAAGAACTGGACCAATGGGCCGCGACCCTGGACCTGAACCTGAAAGTGTTTCATCAGACCAATCGCGGACAGGGGCCCGCCAGAAATTTAGCCCTCGGAAAGGCCGCCGGGAAATATATTCTTTTTCTGGGAGACGACATCATCCCCGGGCTCGATTTTCTGAACTGCCACCTGGAAGCCCATGAACGCGAACCCAAAAGCGTTGCCGTGGTAGGGTTTACCGATTGGCATGAAGGGCAGGAGATAACCGAGTTTATGCGCTTCATCGCCCCCTATGGCCAGCAGTTTAATTTCAAAAAAGTGGAGAAGCATCCCCGGAATCTTTCCTTCGCGTATTTTTACACCTCCAATATTTCTCTGGAGAGCAAGTGGCTGCAGGAGGAAAGGTTTGATGAGGATTTCAAAGGCTATGGCTGCGAAGACCAGGAATTGGGATATCGCCTGGTAAAAAAGGGCCTGGAACTCATATTTGTCAAGGAAGCGCGGGCCTTCCACCTTCACCCCTTAACCGAGGAGGACTTGTGCCGGAGGATGCGGAGCAGCGGCCGGGCGTTGTTTGTCTTTTTTAAAAAGCATCCGCAGATTCATGGGACCGTTTACCTTCACCGGTGGCCGATGCTCATCTGGATGACCGTTTTTCTTTTATACAAGCTGCGATTGGCCAGAATTTTGGATAAGAAGCTCCATTGGAACTCGATGCTTGTTTATCACCAGTACACCGGCTTTTTGCGAGCACGCTTTCAATCCGGAAGACCGGCCCATCTGCTTTTAAAGTAGTCCGATATGATTATTCAAGGTCTGCCAAGAAAGATTCCATCTTTAATATATGTTTGAATACAAGTCGTCTGAGTCGTGGATGCGGACTGACGATTTTTATTATCGTAAATCCTATATCACGCTGTACCTCTGCATATATCTCTCGATCATATTCTTGAATTGTTCTCAGTAATTCTTGGTGGGTTTCATTATCTTTTGATAATAGTGTCTTTGCGAGCATTTTTATGAAGTATCGCTTCAGCATTTCTTGCCGCCACTTGTCGAGTGCAGGCGTTTCAAATATGTCTTGCCCTGCGACACATGCATACGGCTTTTCGATGTACGCAGTATTCGCGATTGTCTGGGGTATATCCAGCGATTTACTCACATTACGTTCGTACTTGCGCCATACACCAACAAATGCGTTGATAAACCCGACGTCGTGGTTCACGAGAAGTCGCAACACCGACTCCCAATCACTGCTTAGGATGTCTTCGGTGTAATATCCAATCTGCATTGCCGTTTCGCGATGATACAAAGTGCTAAGGTGGGGGATAGAGTAGCCCCTGTAGTAATTGATGAATAACCAGTTACCATGGATGATCTTTGGCAGGTCGCTATTAATGGTGTCTTCAATAATGGCACCGCTCTTTTCAATTAGCACTTGCTGTTTTGCAAATACCATGATTAATTCGTGCTTCTGAATAAGCTCCGTAGCCCTGCTGATATAAGATTCGTCAATCAAGTAGTCGTCTCCATCCAGATTGAGCACATAATCACCCCTAGCATATTCATAGAGCGCTAGGCGATAATTCCCAACGCGGCCACGGCGCTTCAGATTTTGCTTATACTGAAAACGTGGGTCGCTGGTGAATCGTTGCAACACCTGTCTTGTGCCGGCACTGGATGCATCATCACTTACAATAACTTCCAAATGTGGATAGTTCTGCGCAAGTGCTGATTCAACTGCTTGCGCGATATAGCGGCTTTGGTTAAATGTGGGTATTAGAATACTGACTTTCGGGTATTCCTTCATGCCATAAGTATAATTGTGAGGCCAGAATCGAGTCGAAAAATCACTATTACGTCCCCGGACTGCCTTGAAATTCTTTAAAGAGAGAACACATCCAGGTTTATGAAAAAACTCTCTTTCAGACTAATTGTCAGCTTATCATTAATGACAATAATCTTAGTCCGAATTGACTTACACAGAGTAGTTTCTGAGTTGTCGAGCACAAAACTGGGATATGTGCTCTTAGCTGTTTTCTTGGTGCTCCTCAAATATTGGATAAGTGCATTGAGATGGAGAATGCTTCTTACAGCAAAAAGCATAGATGTGGATCTGACCGAGCTTGCACGTCTCTACTTGATTGGAGCTTTTTTTAATACCTTCTTGCCCACAAACGTAGGAGGAGATGCGGTCAAGATAGCCAAATTGGGAAAGAAGACGGGAGAAGGTATAGATAGTGCTGCATCGGTTTTCATGGAGCGGTTCACGGGCGTGGTTGTGCTCGTTCTCATATCATCGGCGGCGCTAGTTTACTTCTACAAAGTGTGGGGTCTTATGCTTTTTGTGGGAATACTGTTGGCATTTACCCTGGGCTTTTTTGTCCTGCACAGGATTCAGAACCTACATCACCTGATGCAGAAATTCTATCGATCCGTCATGGCTTACAAGTCAGAGACAAAGATTTTAGCTTACGCTCTTATTGTGGCGTTTATTGCTCAGGCAGTGGTGATCGGGGCCTATTATGCCGTCTTCTTGGCCTTACACTTACAGCCCCCACTCCTTTGGACAATTTTCGTCCTTCCCATCATAATCCTGGCGGGTTTCCTGCCGATAAGCCTGAATGGTTTGGGGATCGAGGAAAGTCTGTTTATTCTTTTTTTTGGAACCTATCTGGGGGGAACCACTACCGCACAGGCGCTGGCAGTTTCCTTCATGT
>JALLOL010000076.1 GCA_027717875.1 Acidobacteria bacterium AH-259-L09
TCATGGAGATGTCCATTGGAAGCAACCACTCCTCGATTTCGCGCCAGTGTTTTCCCTACTGAAAAGTCCAGGCTTTTGCCTTCCAGGTCGGTGATCCGCCCGCCGGCCTCTTCGAGGATCAGCGAACCTGCCACCTGATCCCAGATATTCTCTCGATAATTGGGCCGCTCTGGTGAGAGCAGCCGAAACAGTAAGTCTCCTTCTCCTGCCGCCAGCAGGGCGTACTTCGCTTGGCTGTCCAGGAGCACGGGCTCGGCCTTCACCCCAAGGGCACGCATTAGATCATCCATCTGACGGACATTGGTGTGATCTGACTCAACCGAACGCAGCACCCGCGCCTGCGCCGGATCGTGGCAG
Source organism: Acidobacteria bacterium AH-259-L09 (assembly GCA_027717875.1). The sequence continues at coordinate 358 of JALLOL010000076.1, forward strand.
TCAGAGACGTGCAGCTGCTCAAACTCTTCTGGAGCGCTCAACCGGGTTCTCCACGATCCCTGTCCACGCGCGGCTGCCACAAGGGAGCCGCCTTCCAGATTTGGACACCCCAGGACTCCGATCTGGCTTTCACCTTGCAGCATCAGCGCCAGCGCCACGGCATACTGGGCACCGCGCAGGAAGCCCTTTGTGCCGTCGATGGGATCCAGTGTCCAGAAGCGCTTCGTAGGCTCCCCCCGTCCCCAATCAATGCACCGGCAAACTTTCTCGGGAGTAGAATCAGGCACCACGCGGCGGACGAATTCGGTAACCTGCTCCAAGGTGCTTTGCCCTTCGGCGCTCCGCAGTGCTCCGGAATTCTCTTCGGCCACCAGCGGATCGTCTGGGAAAGCCCGATGCAGCGAGCCCCCTACCAGCGCCTGGACAGCAAAATCTCCCACGGTGACCGGGGATTTGTCTTCTTTGGCGAGTGCGGGGGTTGCCATCTCGCACTGCACTTCTCTTGCTAGCTTGGCGGCCTCTCTCACCACTTCAATCGCAAAGCACACTTCAGGATTGGCTAGATCAATCATCCTCTCTTATCTTCTCACATTCGTCTTCAGTTCTGAGTTCTGAGTTCTGAGTTGTCAGTTGTCAGCTGTCAACTGAGTTGTCAGTGGGTCATCGCCGGCTCTATTGCACTATTGCTCTATTGTTCTATTGTTCTCGGCGCGCAGCGCCGTTGTAGCGCCGGCTAGATTGATCATGAAGCAATTTCCAACTAGAATACCGAAACATCAGAGGACGGTGGGCGTAGCTCAGTAGGTAGAGCACAGGGTTGTGGCCCCTGTGGCCGCGGGTTCGAGTCCCGTCGCCCACCCCAAGAACGTTTCGCTGCGCTTTGCGTAGAGCAAAAGAACAATAGAGCAATAGAAGGTGTCGGGCTTACTTGATAGCCTCGATCTTTACATCTATTGTTCTATTGCTCTATTGTTCTATTGCTCTCGGCGCGCAGCGCCGTCGCGCGCCCGTAGCTCAGCTGGATAGAGCGCCGGACTTCGAATCCGTAGGTCGGGGGTTCGAATCCCTCCGGGCGCGCCATTCTTTCCCTTGTAGTTTCAGTAGGTTATACCCCTCCTAAGCCTTACCCAAATAGCTTCAGTGGGGCCAATGTTTCCAAAATGTTTCCATTTGCCTGTCATTTTGGGGGAATTTAGGAGAGTTTTCTGGAATTTGGAGGAAGGTGGGAGTCACAGACACACAGGGTAACTTTTCTTTACACCCCCTGGCGTACACAGGTGCAATTCTTTCTTTACACCCCTACCCACTGTAATGGCTCTGGACATATGTAGATGTTAAAATGAGTGGCAACAGAGAGAAAAATGAGAAAACCGACACCCAAACAGCAGCACTTTATCGAGGCTTACATTCGAAATGGCGGCAATGGTACTCAAGCCGCCTTAGAGGCTTACGACACTAATTACGCCACGGCTCGGGTGATCGGTTCGGAGAACCTAACAAAACCTAACGTACAAAATGAACTACAGCGAGCACTGCGTAAACATGACGTCTCACTCAATCGTGCTGTAAAAAGACTCTCAGATTCCCTAGATGCTGTGGATCCAGTGCTTTATGATGATGATGGTAATGTCAAAATATCTAAGCCAGCCCATGGTATTCGTCTCCAGGCTTCAAGAGAAGTGTTCAAATTATCTGGTGCATATCCTAGAGAATCGAAGCAACACCAGCATGCTCATCTCCATTTAGCCTTGATAAATGAGCTGGCTCAGCTCGATATGTCTGAGATAGATGAGATCGAGAAAGAGCTGCTGACTCGGGAGAAGCGCAGGAAGAAGCTGAAGTCTTAAGTGTGGGACTGCCCGGCCAATATCACAAACTTGTGATATTCCCACTGCATAACACTTACTTATGAAGCGTGGTATCCCCCCCCATGCCTATTGACTTTCCCTGTCAATGAACATGCAATCACCAAGGGCTTTGAGTCCCGTTCCAGATCATAACCTACCAGGAAGCGGTCCTTACGGAAGAGAGAACTCTTGCCCCCATATTGGATTTCCTCATTCTCGCCACAAAGTACAGGAATTACATTTCCTGAGGTTCATACTGAATTCGATTGAAGCGGTCCTCTCGGCAATTGGCCTCGGAATAAGATTCTCAACTATGGACAGGAATCGGTTGTCCTTTCCGGAAGTAACAGTATCAGGCGCACTCGAAAGCTTCGACAGGATAAAGCCGTCTGTGTCCCTTAGGGCAAAGTCAAAGCGCATCTCATAGACTACTTGCTCTAGTGGGGGAATTTCAGCTTCGATACCAAGAATTCTGATGTGTGTGACGGAGCGATACTTCTCAGGAATCGTGGAAGTATCAAGGCTCTCCACAATGACCGTGATCTCGTAACCGAGCTGAACGCTTTCCTTTTGTCTGGGATCGAGTGCGTGGCCGATCTCTATCTCCGATGAAGCAGGAAGAAACTTTGCTCTACGTTCTATCTCCTTGATCTCTGGGAAAAAGACATCTGAGCCGAAGAATGCTTCATCTGAGTATGTAAGTCCATCGGCGGAAAGGTCGGCGACGACTTTCAACTCTTGCGGGATGCTGGGGGTCAACATGATGCCCTGTCTTTCAAGAACTTCAATTAAGCCGGAAAAATCCAGCTGGTGCGGCTGTGGTTGATCTTCAACGAACTTTTTATAACGGGAAAGATCCAGCTTTCGGCTACCGCTGGTCGATAGCGGTATCCAATCAACACCAATCTGGCCATTTCCCCTGAGTAAGGTATACGCAATGGAAAAGCCAATGATCAGACCAAGGAACAACGCCACTGTTGTTTGTGACAAGCCAATTCTTTCTCCGGTAGCCCTTAAACTCAACCCCTGAGAGCGCAACCCACGCACTTTCTCCCGGTCTACGGTTACTCTAGGTCCTTCCCAGTCTTTTACCATTTTGCTGGGCTCGCCTTAGGCCCGCTTTCACCCTCTCAGCAATGATATCCCTCTCCAACTGGGCCTGCCTCGACTACCCTGCTGTGACTCAACATGCAATCACCAAGGGGTAGGAGTCCCGTTCCATCTGGTAACCCCTGGGAGAGTGTCTTTCTCTCTATAGGTTTGGTTGTCCAGCTGCGCGCACACACTATATATTGTGTGGTTGCGGTTTTCGACTTGGGAAACTTACAGTGGGGAAACCCAGCATAAAAAAAATTCCCAAAAAAAATTACCAAAAATTTTCAGGAAACTTCGGGGTTGACGGTTCGGCTTTTAATCTTCAGGGTCGGTCCAAGTGGAGACCCCTCGTTTATGTGTCTTCATTAACCGCTGTATTCGCCGGTGATCATGCTGTAGGGTCACAGCCAACAAGAGAACTGCTCCTCCAGGAGCTGGATCAAGAAAGCGAGCAATCACTCGCATCATCCGACCACATCGGTATTCGTATATATCGCTCACTTCAATCACTCTCTTGTATGGGCCTGGCTTCCAGCGCTGTAAAATGGGATCAGCCTTGGGATGCTTACAGATTTTCAAATCACGAATCAGATGATCCAACTCTTGGAGACACTCTTTTTGCTGTTGAGGGCTGAGCTTTTTAAGGGATTTCTTGAAGCGGCGGTCTAACCATGTAGGTTTGAACGGATAGGTATGCCTTCTAGGCATCCAATGCCTGTCTTAGATGCTCCAGAGGATTGTCTTCAATCGGGTCACCCCATTGCGACTCATCATCGAGGTCGAGGGTGGGTAAACATTTATAGAAGTCTTGCCAGCCTTCAGAAAGGCGAGCGTAAGCGTTTTCATCAACTAAAGCCATTCCATTCTCACCCCATTCTTCAGGTGCAAACTCGGTATTGAGTGCTTTAGTTAACGTGCCTAATTGATCAGAAGTAAGATTCCCATAATGTTCCGCAACGAAATCGACAATCTCCTTTTCCTCGTCAGTCAGGGTTGCCGGAGGATCCCCATCTAGCACAATCTTCTTTCCCCCCTCCGAGTATTCGTGCGGAACCATTTTAAACGGCTTCGTATTTGACGGAGGGTGCTCCATGAATCGAAATACCTCTTTCGTCACCACCCCCAGTTCCCATGTCTGATGAGTTCCCTCGGTAATAGACTTTCCTAAAACGTGAGTAGCAACTACGTCCACCAGGTATGGCAGCTTTACAGCCTGGGTCTTGAAGAGTGACCCCCGCTTCTCACAAAGCCGTGCAAGAACGGCTTCAAGTTTGGGATCTAGTTCTGGCTGCGAACGCCAAAAATACTTCATATTTTGCTCGGAATGAATTTTATTATAGGTTGATGCTCTGCCAAGTTCTATCAGTCTACTCAAAAAGCATTATCTTTGGCAAACTGCTGGCCCAGAAAGGTAAGACCCATATCGGGTTGGGGTATGCGTTTCAAGCCCTGAGCCTGAAGTGTGCCAGAAGCTGCCACAGAGGCTTGGAAGCTGATCGATATCATGGCCAGTGCTCCGGATTAGGTCCTGGCCAGGGGCTCGCTCGGACAATCGCCCGGGAAAGCATCTGTCTGAGATTCTCGACTCCGATCTCACCGCGAGCCCTGAGGGCCAGGTTGTCGTCCATGATCTCCTTCGCTTTCTCGGCCACTTTCTTTGAGCCGCATTTCCTGACCATCCTGATGCCCTGATGGTCGATGAAAACCCTCCAAATATTTGAGCCTTTCGGCCTTTCTCTGACTTTGACTCCCATTATAATCCTCCTTTCCCTGGCCGTGGGCGGAAGCGGAAGGCAAATCCTTCATCTCTATGGAGTATGTGCATGATCGGAGAGACTTACGTTTACGACAAATTCCGATACAAAGCCGATTCACCTCCCTTCACAAATAGGGTTCCTCCACATTCTGTGGGGTTCCATCCGGGAAGGGGTCGTCTAGGGGTCTGATTCCAGCGCGGTCACTTCGTCAGTGCAGCAAAAGACTGCTGCGCTGTCAGGACTTGCTCCAGGCGTGATAGTCGCTCTGTGAGTTCTTGAACTTGCCGGTGCTGTTTCTGGAGTTCGTTCAGCAGCATCACGTTCAATTCTTGATACAGTACTGTCCGGGGCTTTTGGAAAAAAAACTGGATTGTATTGACGACAAGTTACAGAAGATAATAGACTTACTAGACCGAACATACAGACTCAAAACATCGACCGCTCCTTGACAATATCTATCTCTCTATAAGCCTCGTTCAAATCTATTGGGGCCTTTCCGATTGTCGAGGAACCATTATGCGGAGAACAATCAGCCCGTCTCGGTTCCGATATTGCCCCTGAGCCATCGTTTTCATTGGAGCCGTATTTGAAGTTGTCCATATTGTCGCCGCAGTTCTATAAAATTGGACGGGGCCCGGATAGGACCTAGGGCTGAAAAGTGCCAGTCGCCTACCCTCGGCTGACACCTTCCGGGTCACGACAGTTGCCTCTTAGGTAGGAAGAGCCAATGGCCGACCTCAACAAATTCGATGCCAACGAAGAGTTTCTATTATTCCTGAAGTTTCTTATCGACAAATTAAACGAAGGTTCAAACATATGTTTCGAATCGGTAATTTCCAGAAAGCTTAAGTACACTAGGAGGGGATTTTTCTTAACAGAGGACGATTTCGAGGAAGAAAAGAAAATCAGAAAACAGGGTCAAATAGATTTAGGCAGCCACTACAAGGGAAGTTATTTAGATTATCTCGACACGCGCTTCGAAATTAAAGAACTGAAAAAGTTGTTCGACTACTGCAGAGCTAAGGATATCAACCCCAGGCTGGATTTTTTGAAGAAGATCCTTCGTCGTAAGAACGACCGCCTGCTGTCTCGTGTACAAACAGCTTGGCCGAGAGCAATGGACGAGTTAAGTTTTTCGCAGTTTCATCCTTCCCGTGAGTTGTCGACACCCCAGGCAAGTGCATCGAAAAAGAAAGCGAGAAAGAAGAAACCAGGTCCGAAAGGGCCAAGGAAAGCGTCCTGCAACAGAAGGACTGCGATCAAGCTGCTCAAGCAGGAAGGCTTTAGTGGATTGGAGGCGTGTAAGAGACTGAAAGACATGAATATACCCTTGCCGTCTAAACGTCTTCAGACCCTGTATGGTAAATGTGACTGGGTTCACTGGTTCCATAACGAACCCAAAGCCTTTTACAAGCAGTGGTCAGCCGACCTAAAAAGACCGAGTTTCTAGCTCGGATTCTCTCATTCGACAAAGAATCTTTGTGTACGACGGAATCTGATTCTGTCGACCTAAATCTATCCAAAGCAAATCAACCACTTCCAAAGAAATCCGCACTGATAACTCCACAGAAACTGCCCTTCTTCGCCAAAGGGTAGAGGAAGTTTTTTCAACAAGGAGTAAACAAATGAACACTTTTCAAGAAACCTATTTGACGCCACAACAGTTTGCAAAACGCTTGTCCATCAGCAGATGGACAGTTTACGCGTGGCTTTCTGAAGGCCGGATTGAGTCGGTCAAAATCGGCCGGCTGGTGCGAATCCCTGAGACTGAACTCCAACGGATTATCAGCGAGGGCAGACAGAGGGTAGTTGGTCAATGACCGAAAAAGAGACTCAGTTGATACGGGAATTGATCAATACCGTTAATCTTCTCAATGGTCGCCTTGAATCCTTTGAGAGCACCTACAGGAAGCTCGTGAACCGCCACATTCTGGTCCTTCAGAGTTTCGAAACGAGGAGCAACCTTTTCGACGAGCAGCTCGACCGTTTTGTTCGACTTCTCGACATATTCGAGAAGCTGATTGAACGGATTAAAACAGCCTTCATGGCGTATCGACTCTGGGAAGAGTGTGAGGAGTACAGGAAAAATGTCCTTAAAAAGAAGAGCAAGCCAGAATCGAGCGTTGGATTCGATGTCGAGCGAAAACTTAGACGGTCTGCTCGGTGAAGTAAAAGGCGTTTACCCGACGTTGGTAGGTGCACTGACGGCAAATCTGGCCACTGTTGGGATACTTTGCTTCCAGGACTACACCCAGCCAGTCTCGCTGATCAATGTCGGCAATTCCGGCTGCGGCAAGACGACAGTGCTGGATCTGATCATGCCCGACAGAGAAAGCACACAGGAAGTGCTCTTCCGCTGTGACAACTTCACGCCCGCCAGTTTCGTCAGCCATGCTACGAACGTGAAGAAGCGCCAGTTGAAGGAAATCGACCTGCTCCCAAAGATCGAAAACAAAACACTGGTAACCAAAGAATTGGCACCCGTATTCAGGGGAAACAAGGATGATCTGCTCAAGACCTTTGCGATCCTGACGGCAGTACTAGACGGGCAGGGCTATGTCTCACAGTCTGGCGTTCACGGAACCCGAGGGTACGATCGCCGCCTTGTGTTCTCCTGGCTGGGAGCCACTACACCGCTTTCCCAGGCTGTGCATGCGATGATGGCCCAACTGGGTGGGCGATTGCTTTTCTGGAATATGGATTCAAAACCGCACAGCCATGATGAACTGGCAGCATTCGTCCAGGATGATCAGTTCTACATCTCTCACGAATACCTTAGAGGCAAAGTAAACGACTTTCTGGAGGCTCACTTCGAGAAATATCCACCCCGATCCGTCAACTCATCTGAAATCGAGATTGATGACCGTGAGGCGTGGCTGCTGGCCGGTTATGCCCGTGTCCTGGCCAGGATGAGATCGGCTTTTCGCATCACTGAGGTAAAGGACGACAAGAAGCACACAGAGCCGGTTCAGGAGTCGGAGTACCGCATCATTGTCATGTTCAAGTCCATTGTCCGTTCCCTGGCACTGATGAATGGTAGAAGAGCAGTATCTGAGGATGATCTCCGATTCATCCGTCACATTGCCTTGAGTTCCATGCCAGAGCAACGGCGTAAGATCCTGAAGACTCTACTGGAAGTCGGAGACGAAGCCAGCACCCAAGACCTACTGGAAAAAGTCGACATGAGCAGGCCGACCTTGCTGGGGTATATGGAGGAGATTGGGCATTTGGGCGTTTGCTCTTTCCACAAGGGCAGCCATGACTCCGTGAGTTACCTCTCGCTGAACGAGGAGTTTTGCTTCCTTTTGCCGGAAAAAGGGGAGCAGCCAGAGGATGTTCCATTTTGATAACCTGCCTGTTCACTCCCCCGTGGGCACCAGCCGCTTGAGTTCTTCAAACCAATTGAGGACAACGATCAATTCGTCCCGTGTTGGTGTCTGCTCTGCCTGCTCGGCTTCCTTGATCATCAGGAACCGCTGGCCGTCGGGGGAAATATCGTAGTATCGGCTGATATGAGAAATGTACGTTCCCGTGAATATGACCTCGGGGCTCCCGGCCACGAAGGTGGGCTCGGTTTCGATGCGGACCACCATCATCGCCTCGCCGTCGAGGCTGCGATAGAAAAGCTCGTGCCCCTCTGGTCCCCAGACGGGCGAGACTCCCCCATCGCGTGAAATTTGCCACTTTCCTTCCTTCACGTTGGGAAAAGGCCGAACGTAGACTTCGCGCCGTCCCGTCTCATTGGAGTGATAGGCCACCCACCGGCCATCGGGGGAGATCGCCGCACCGCCTTCAGCAAACTGCGTCTGGAGAAGCGGCTTCGAGATGGGCTCACCCTCCATCGACAGCACGTTAATGTCCCCCGATGTTTCAGAATTGGCTTCGTAGAAAACCAGCCCCTTTCCGTCGCGCGACCACGAATCGGGGTCTTGATAGTTTGGGCTCGTCGTAAGGCGCTCGACCTGACCCGTCCCGTCAGCTGCCTTCCAAAACAGATTGCTCGCTCCCCCATCGCGGGTTGATCTAAAGACCACCCGCAGACCATCCAGGGTCCAGAGCGCACGGTCGTCCATAGCCGGATCGAAGGTGAGCCGGGTGAATGTCTCGCGTCTCAGGTCGTAGATCCACATGTCGGTGTTGCCTGAGTCAGTCACGGAGACGGCCAGACGCAAACCATCGGGTGAGACCCGCGGCTGAGTGTAAAGGTGCGGCTCCGCAGCCAACGGCTCCTCGTGCCCCTGGCGATCCACCCAAACCAGTATTCGCTTAACCCCCTGGATGCCACCCGGGATATACACGAGCGATCCGTCGCTGGAAAAGCTGAATTGCGCAGCGCCCGTTAGATCAGCTCTTGCCTGCCTGACGCCCTCGACGATCGGAACGGGAGCACCTGTTACCTCCAGCCGCCCCAGATCAAATGGTACCGCCAGTAGTGTCGCCTCCCGCGCATAGACCAAGTGCCCCGTGGGCACGTAACGCGCGTCCGTGCCTCCATTGATCAAGACCTTCCTCTCGCCCGTGTCCAGTGAATGCACCAAGATCTGCGCATCATTCCAAGTGATGCCCTGGCGCCGGAGTGTGAGGAGCACGGCCTTCCCATCGGGCAGGATCTGCGGTCCGTGGTAAACTTCGGCCTGCATCCGGTCTGGGCTGATCAGTGGCTCTTTCGCGCCCCCAGTGGCCGGAACCTGCCAGAGGCCCTCTAAAGCTTGTGCGAAGACAATCCGGTCATCCGCTGCCCAGCTGGCACCCCAGGGATTTGCAACCTCGCACAGGGTCACCGGTGCACCACCCCTGATGGAGACTTTCTTCAGCGTGCCGTCCCCTTCCCAGAACCCGACCCATTGTCCATCGGGTGAGAAAAAGGGATTTATAGTGCGAGCTTTGGTACTGCCGATGGGTCTGGCCTCCAGCTCATCCATGGCACGCAGGTACAGTTGGTTATTGGCGACATAGACAAGATGTTGGCCATCGGGCGAGAAAGCGACCTGATGATGACTTGCACCTGTCAGTTGCTCGGTCGCTGGCAGCACCATCGCGAAGCGTGTAATGGGGCGCGCCTCCGGGCGCATCAAACTCCAGATAGCGACTCCCGCTATAAGAGCTATCACTGCGGCAATGCTCCAGGGGATTGCGACCTTCCATCG
>JALLOL010000077.1 GCA_027717875.1 Acidobacteria bacterium AH-259-L09
CTAAGTTCCATATTTGCCCAAAAAGCAGGCTTCAAAAAAGAAGAAGGGAGGAAAACCAAATGAACACCATGCACCGTCGGACATTTCTGAAGGGGACGCTGGGCACAGCCTGTGCTGCGGTGACCGTGAACCTATCCGTGGCGCGGGGCGGGAGCAGGATCCTGGGGGCCAACGAGCGCTTTCGAATTGCGATCTGCGGGCTCAACGGCCGCGGAAAGAAGCACATGAACGAGTTCTCGGGCCTGGAGAACGTCGAGATCGCCTACCTGGTTGATCCCGACCGGAAGGTGCTCGAGCGGGCAGTCGCGTCCCTAAAGGAAAAGCTCGGCGGCAGCTCAAGGGTCCAAGGTTTGACGGATGTCCGAAAGGCACTCGAGGACAAGACGATTGATGCGATCTCTGTGGCCACCCCAAATCACTGGCACTCCCTGATGACGATCTGGGCCGCTCAAAGTGCAAAGCACTGCTATGTCGAGAAGCCGGCAAGCCACGACATCTACGAGGGCCGCATCGCCGTCGAGGCTTGGAAGAAGTACGGCGTGGTCATCCAGCATGGCACCCAGCGGCGAAGCGATAGCTCCCTCTCCGGACTGCACGATGCTATCCGCGGCGGAAAGTTCGGCAAGCTGGCCATTTCCTACGGTTACTGCTGTAAGCCGCGCGACGGTATCGGGTTTGAGAAAGCCGGGGACCCGCCTTCTCACCTGGACTGGGACCTGTGGCGCGGTCCGGCGAAAATCAAAAAGTTTCATGCCAACTTCGTACACTACGACTGGCACTGGTTCTGGAAGACCGGAAACGGCGATCTCAACAACCAGGGCACCCACCAGCTGGACGTGGCCCAATGGGCCTTAGACAGGGATGTCGTCCACCCGGTCCGGGTGATGGCCCTGGGCGGCCGTTTCCTGTGGAAGGACCAGGCCGAGACACCCAACACCATGTTTGCCATTGCGGAGTACCCCAACGGCCAGTCGGTGTTCTTCAATGTCCGGAACGTGAACTACAAGGGTTACGAGAGGCAGGTTGAGAACGAGTACTACTTCAAGGACGGGGGAAAGATCATCCGGGGGAAATATTACCCCCGGGGGAGCACCGAAGCTGAGAAGATCTCCATTCCTGCCGGAAAGGTGACCCCCGGCGGGGCCTTCGGAAGCTTCGTGGCCGCCTGCCGGGCCGGCAAGCCCGAGATGTCCAACGCTGACATGATGGTAGCCCATCAGTCCTGTGTGCTGGGACACCTCATGAACATCTCGTACCGTCTCGGCAAGAAGCTCCCTTTCAATGCCCGGGCCGGACGCTTTGGCGACAACAAGAGTGCCTACGAGCACTTCATGAAGTTCCACGAGATCATGCGCGATGGCTGCGGCACGCCCGAGGACAAGGAAAAATACATCGTCGGGCCGTGGCTCCATTTCGATCCGGCGACCGAGCGCTTCACCGGCGAGTGGTCGAGCGACGCCAACGCCCTCTTGCGCGATTCGAACCGAAAGGGCTTCAAGGTGCCCGACGCGGGCAAGGTGTGACGCACCGAACCGGGCGCTGGACAGTCAAGGAGTTCAGGCCATTAGGGAGAGGTGTGGTGGTCCAGCGATCTTTGCAGGTCTGATTTCGGGGTTGTACCGTGGCCTTCCGGGGTGACGAACGAAAAAGCGACTCCATTGCTACAAGGCACCGCGTCGCCGAAGGTCGCGAATGACGGCGGTGAGGTAAAGGAGGATCCCCAATAACAAGAGGGGGACACCCAAAAAGATTCCTAATCCGACCGTCCATGATTCAAAACCACGCCAAAGAAACACAAGGATGCAGAACATGCCGAGGAGGGTGGAAATGACAGATGTTCTAAGCAGGCCCCAACGATCTTCAAAACTGCTTATCCGACTCATTGGTTTCCTGCAGACACCTCTTGCTCCTTGGGTCCTGGGTGAGGTGGACCGTGACAGCTAAAGCAGCTCAGCCGATCCGTCTCGAGATCCAACCATAGGGCCTGATGGCTTTTCACTTCCTCGAATTTCACCGTGCCTTCATGACAGGCCCTGCAATTCGAGTTAGGATAGCTTCCACTGTACTGAATGGGCTTATTCCAGGTTCCTGTCACATAGAGCCACCAGTGCCGAAAACCGTCGCGCTTGGCAGCTAGGGTCCCATGGACCCCATAGGTAGTGTGACAAGCATAACACTGATGATCGGAGATCCACTTGTTCCTAAAATGCCCGGCTGCCAATGTTGGGCTTTCAGGATCCATCATATCGTTGACAAAGGGGTCCATCACATGACAAGACGCACAGGAGCCAACTGTCTTTGTTTCCTCAAACAGTGTGGTCGTCACGCCGAGGAGAATGGTGATCGGAAGGAGCAAAAGCCCGACAAAAAGCAGCCATCGATAGGTGCTCGGCTGGAGCCGAGGCCGCCACAGAAATTCGACCAGGAAGAGAATAAGGATTCCAGCGATCGCGGCAAAAAGGCCGACACCTCGCATCAATTCACCTGCCGTCAGACCGTGTTGTGCGGTGGTTGCCCCTAGAAGGCGATCGCAGTTAAAAGCCAGCAAAGAAAGGACGAGCCTAAAGCGGCTTCTGGCCAACCTTCCGCTATGCACTCGCATTGGTAGTTCCTTTAGGTTTTATGGAAACCGCACAAAGCTTGTATTCGGGTTGCTTGGAGAGAGGATCGTAGACATCATTGGTGACCCTGTTGATCAAGTGTTTGGCGGAATGAAAGGTAGTAAACACCACACCTGGCCGGATGGTCTCGCTCACTTGCGCGATGAAAGCAGCCTGTCCCCGCCGGCTGCGAACGATGACTTCAGCTCCGTCTCTAATGCCCAGCCGGGCGGCGTCCGCCGGATGTATTTGCACAAAGTTGGGACGGATTTCTTGAAGCGCTTCGAGCTTCCCCGTGATCGTCATGGTATGCCAATGCTCGAGAACACGTCCCGTGGTAAGGACCAGTGGAAATTCAGCACTGGTTGGCTCTTTGGGATTGTGCTGGTGTCCTAACCAAACAACTGCTCTTCCATCGGGCTGGCCATAAAAGTCAAATCGGGCATTCCCGTGTGCCAGAGGATCTTCTCCAGGAACGTAGCGTCGGCAGGTGCCAGGATGGCTTTTATCCGGACAAGGCCAAAGGACCCCTCGTTCTCTCTTGAGACGTTCATACGTGATGCCGGAAAAGTTATACTTGGAGTGGGCCGAAATCTTTCGCCATTCCTCCCACACCTCTTCGGGTGTGCGCGAGGAGATCAAATCTTCGTGACCCAGTCTTTCTGCCAACTCCAACAGGATCTCCAGGTCGCTCCGAGCCTCTCCCGGAGAGTCAACAACCTTCGGGACCAGATGATAGCGGCGCTCAGATTGGCTAAAAACCCCTTCCTTCTCGGCCCACATAGCTGCCGGAAGGAGAACATCGGCAAACTGTGTTGTCTCAGTGGGATAAAAGGCATCGGCAACCACCAGGAAGGTCTTGTCCATGGCAGGGCGATAACGCTCGGCATTGGGAAGTGATTGGGCCGGGTTGGTGCCCATCACCAGGCAGCACTTCACATCTCCCCGTTCCATGGCTTCAAAGAGAGCGATAGTATGGTATCCGGACTTAGCACTGATTTGTCCCTCAGCAAGGCCCCATAATTCCTCCATCTCGCGTCGATCGCGGGGATTAGCCACGAGACGACCATTGGGTAAGGCGTGGGCTAAAGCGCCTGTATCTCGGACACCACCACCGGCATTGGGCTGGCCAGTCAGGGAGAACGGAGTTGCTCCAGGTCGACCGATTTGTCCAGTTAGCAGATGCATCGCCATGACAAGCCGATTGGCCACAGTGCCCTGAGACTGTTGATTCAATCCCATGGTCCAAAAAGACATGGTGGAGTTGGAAGACGCGAATCGAAAGGCCGCCGTGCTAATATCTTTGGCAGCGATACCGCAGGTTGCAGCCACACGCTTTGGCGCGTACCTGTTGACATGTCGCTTCAGGTCTTGATAATCGCGCGCTGAATCCCCTTCTTTAAAAGAAAGATAATGCTCCACCATGTCCTGGTCCACGAATCCTCCTCCAATGAATTCGTGGATCATGGCATTGTACAAAGCAACATCTGTACCTGGGAGAATGTCCAGGTGCAAATCCGCCCGTTTGGCCGTCGATGTCCGGCGCGGATCAACCACAATGATGCGTGTCTCTGGGCGACTGCTTTTTCGGTCCTTGACTCGCTCCCACAGGACCGGGTGGCATTCAGCCATATTGGAGCCGGCAATAAAGAAACAGTCCGCCGCCTCGATGTCTTGGTAGCATCCCATGGGCTCGTCCTTACCAAAAACAGAGATATAGGCGGAGGCTGCCGAAGCCATACACAGGCGGGCATTACCTTCCACGTTATTGGTTCCAATTCCTGCTTTGAAAAGTTTGTTAGCAGTATAGCTTTCCTGGGTAAAAAGCTGACCGCTTCCGTAAAATGCGACACTGTCAGGACCAAACTGCTCGATTGCCTCTCGGAATTTTTTGGCGACTAGCCCCATTGCCTCTTCCCAACTGGCTCGTCTGAGCTCTCCATTGTGACGAACCATCGGGTAGAGCGCGCGATCTCGCGTATAGAGAATGTCGCGATTCAAAAGGCCCTTGATACAAAGGCGCCCTTTGTTGTGGGCGTATTCGTCTCCCTTGACGTCTACAACTCGGCCTTCGCTGACACCGATTTGAATCCCGCAGCCCGTGCCGCAGAAACGACAAACGGCTTTGTGCCAAGACTCGACGGGGACCACTGGCTGGCGCTCCCACAGTTCGCGACAAGCGGACAGAGGTCCAACAACGACCGCTCCCGTCGAGATCGTCCTTAACCATTGGAGAAGCTGGCGGCGAGTCAAACCGTCTGATCTAATCTTACCTAACAGCATACTGCTTATTCTTTCAACGGATGTTGTTTGGTTTCCTGGCATTGTTGCATAAATCGAAATTGGCACCAACTCTGCCGTTTGAGTGCGAACTGTCAAATCCTTACAGACTCGGGCATTCCCAAAGTCGTCATCCGATTCAACACTGTGCATCGCACAGTTGCTTCCATAAGTTGATTATCGCAGCACCGTGCAGACAATCGGTCACGCAACAGCTCGCAGGCTGAGATGGAACACTTCCTTCAACACGAGGGCACACTGAATCGCGGTGTCGGAGTAAATCCTGGGTGTGCCACGACGAAGGCTCCGCTCCGTGTTTCGCCAAGCTGCGATAGCGGCTTCGTCGAACCAGAACGTGACCCGGCCCCTGGCGATCAGCGCTTGATTGTAGTTGCACCAATTGCGGATACGGTAATGGAAAGAATAGCGGCTCTTTTTCATGCCGCATCTTAACAATTTGCCCTGCCCTCAGTGAATTGTGCAACAACGCCCCTAATTTGGGTAAATGTAAAGCATGATCAAACATAAAGAAAGTAATATGCGATTCCGCTGGCTGCCGCGGTAAATGCGATGAGAATCCAATGTACCCTCCGTGTTAAGACGGATCTGATCACTGCAAAAGACAACAACAACAATGGAACTAAAGAGGCAATAGCTTTCAGCCAATCCTGTTCTTTAAGTGCTTCTACCAGACCAGTAACCAATGCCCACACAATAAGGCCTGCCGCTCCAACCGCAATTAAGGCAAATGCACCAAACTCCAGCCAGTCCAAAGGTGAAGAGATCCTCCTAAAACCACCGACTGCCCTCTTTATTGCTTCCGTTATCTTCATAAAGGGTCACTGCACTAAAATGCAAAGTCCTTCAAAAAGGCGAACGCCTTCCTAATCGATTCTTTCGGCTTCCTCTGCAGCGTTTCGAAGAGGCGTTTACCCTGATCTTGCTTCATCTGGACCGAGTAGGGTCAAAAAACTCATCCGAAACGTAAGTCTAAACTGTAAAGCCGATTGCAGCCCACAGGCTCTACCAAACTTACCCCGTTGACTTGACCGTTGGTAACATTCACCCGATGCTCCATATGATCACTTGAAATCTGCATCTGGTGAACCATGACCTTCATTCTTCATCCGTGGCAACTACTAATCTTCATCATGGCCGGCTGGATCAATCGACACCAACAGGACGCAATTGAGTATTTACGAACTGAGAATCAGGTACTCAAAGAAAAGCTGGGCAAGCGTCGCATCCTGTGGCCGTCAAAGGTCAGGTGCTCACCCGCAAGACCCTGCAGCAAGTCGCCACCATCGTCACACCCGACACCATACTGCGATGGCATCGTGAGCTCATCGCTCGCAAATGGGATCACACAGACAAGCGACAGTTCGTCGGTCGACCACGTGTTCGGCCGGAGATCGTGACCCTGACTGTTCGTATGGCTCAAGAGAATCCCAGTTGGGGCTACTACCGCATTCAGGGCGCCCTGGCCAACGTGGGCTTTCACGTCTCTGACACCACGGTCGCCAACATTCTCAAAGCCCACGGCATCGAACTCGGCCCACAACGTCAACGTCGTACATCATGGCGAACCTTCTTGAATGCTCACTGGGACTCGATTGCTGCGGCTGACTTTACCACGGTTGAAGTCTAGACTCGGTCGGGACTGGTCACGTTCTACGTCTTCGTCGTGATGCACTTGAAGACTCGCCGTGTCGAAATCGCCGGTGTGACCCCTCACCCCAATGCCGCCTGGATGAGGCAAATCGGAAGAAACTTGACCGACTGTGTTGATGGTCTTCTTCGGACTACAGCTCACCTGATCATCGACCGTGACACAAAGCATCTGCCGTTTCGTGAAATCTTGAAGTCCACCAAAATAGATGTGGTCATTCTCCCGCCCAAAAGTCCCAATCTCAATGCTCATATCGAATGCTTCATTCGTTCGCTGAAATCCGAGTGCCTGGACCACGTGATCTTCTTCGGTGAAGACTCACTGCGTCGAGCTCTGGAACAGTTCAGCGCGCACTTTCACAGGGAACGCAATCATCAAGGGCTCGACAACCGCATCATCGATGCTGGTGAAGAAGTTGGCCGGACAAACGGAGAACTTCAGTGTCGAAAGCGGCTCGGTGGCATGCTCCGGTATTACTATCGCGACGCTGCCTGACGGTAAACTTACTCATACCACACGGCCAGCACGGGACCAGGGGTGTACGCTGAGTCGCGTCCGAAAGCCGGGAATCCGTCCGTCCAGCTAGAACATCATGACAAACCGGCCGAGAATCCTCGGTCATTCCCCTTCGTTCGTGATGTTTTCAAAAAGTCTACAGGTGTGCTTAGTTTTTTGACCCTACGCCCTGAGTTTGTCCGTCTTTTGGATGAGGTTTCCGTTGGCATCGTAGGTGTAAGTAAACTCTTCGTCCTCCAGGAGCCGATTGGCAGCATCAAAGATGGCCTGTGCCACCTGACCGTCCCGCAGAAGTCGGTGGCCACCGGGTGGCCGGCAGGGTTAACATCCCCGTTACACCTCTAGAACGCCGTCGTGATGAGGCTCAAAACCAGTACGACTATGGAAATGAAAAATGCCACAACTAACATAATCGCAAGAATCTTAAATGGTGCCCTTAGGCTCCCCAAAATGAGGTCAACCCTCCTAAGCTCTCCGAAGCTCCTTAAAGCGAAGAAGAGATTACGTGGTGTGAAAGCCCGTGGATTTAAAATAAGAATGATGAACACGGTACACACTAGGATGTACAAGTTGGCATAGATAAAAGTCATATAAAAATCTGTCTCATCATAAGCTATGACTACAGCAACAAGGTAAATGACAATCCAAAGTGCTAAATTTCTGAGTGCTCTCCAATTAACCTTCATATACTCCAAAGTATATTCTCTGACATTCTCTCGATTAACAAATTCGTCGTGAAATCAATTGCAATCACACGTCCCTGATATCAGGGCTGCCTCAACCACACACTCACCGACTATCCCAATTCCAACCCAAAGGGCAAATGCTCCGGCCCCTGCTACCACGACGCCGCCGGTAGCAAGAACCCCGGAGCCTATCACAGCGGTAACGGGTGTCCCGAAAGTTGAGAACAGTGAAGATCCAATACCCACTTGTAGGATTGCCTCAGCTATCCCAAAGTCAAGTAAGGCAAAAGCGGCGGCGCCAGCAGCGACCACTTGTCTAGTCTCATTGAAACAGTCACTAAATGCCTCACCGAAGCTTTTACATTGAAGCCCGAGAGGATCGGTCAAGTTTGTGGGATTATCAAGAACATAGAGATAGTAATTTTGGAGCAATGGCTGGCTTTTCAAGGCGAAATCAGCTACAGAAGGCAAGCCAGGGTCAAAGTCAAGAACTACTTGCGGCAGTCTAAGATTTGCTAGATTAAATTTATCCTCACTGAGGAGCCGCGCGATGCTGGGATCATAATAGCGTGCGCGGTAGTAGAAAATTCCTGTTTCCAGATCGAACTCCCGAGCAGTGTAGGTAAACGGATTGCTTAACGTACCGACCTGCTGGACGATCTTACCAAAAGAGTCGTAAACGTAGGCTCGAGCGATGACCGCTGTGGAGTCCGTTATTTCCATAATGCTCCCCAGCCCGTCGGCATGGTAGAAAAACTGCTCGTTGACCTCAAAGGTACCACTAGAGTCCTTGAACGGAGTTGACGTTGAATCTTGAGTCAAGTTTGAGTCGTGAATCAAGCAGCAATCCTCCCTTGGGTCCACACCTACCCCCTATCCTTCCGCCCAAGTTGGCATCCTCATTGAGCTGGTTTGCAGTATTGAAGGTGGAGAGGCCATTCTGGTTGGAGGGCGAGATGACGGTCTCGCTTCTTGACGGCGACTACAGGTACTACCTGACGAGTTTGTTGCTGTGAGTGTTCCAGTCGCGTCATTGGTGGCGGTGTCTTTGCGGTCTGCCCGGTATTGAGCGCTTTGACCAGAGGTTGGTTAGGCTCGGAGCCCAGGGACATCTGGATCGCTGCGTTCAGTGCCAAAGCGTTCTTCTCTTCGAGCTGTGCCTTCACTGGCATTTCCGGCAACAACTCGGTGGGAAAGGTCTGCTGCTGCAAAAAGACTGTGCCATCTTGGCCGTTGGGCGCATCCACTCCTAGCCCACCCAGGACCGTGACGTTGGCCAGATTAAAGCCGAGAGCATCATGCGCAGACAAACAGAACGGGGATCAATGCTAATTTCCGCATATTGCTCCTTTAGGGACAGGTCTCCGGATTTGAATAATTGTTCTAGCGGTGGGAGATGTGTCAAGGGATCCACACGAGGCTGCCCAGCTTGGGGCCGATATGTGTAGTGCAGGTGCCCACCTGTTGAACGGCCGCTGAGCTCTGTCCAATTGCTAGAAAAACCCTCCCAGACAGCCTGGAACCATCTCATCCTGACCTGAATCCATCGTCCAACTCGTCTAGACAGCCCTATGTGCCACGTCTTCTCCCACGAAAAGCACGAAAAGAACTCTGTCCCGTCCCCATCTCTTTCCCCCTGGGTGCGCTCTATTCCTTTTCGAATGGTTAGGGGCATAGTGGGAGTGGAAGATCGTGGGTCAGCATCATAATAACCGCGAAGACACCGGCGGCTAGACACAAAACCCAAAAGAGCTTGACCAGTGCAGGACTGGAGGCGGTTATGATCGCTCCGGGATGTTTGACCAACATTTCTGCACCGCCTTTGAAAAACAACCAATATGTTCCGAGAATCCACAAAAGGAAGACAGATGCGAACCACGCCAGAACATATGGATCACCATCTTTGGGCCTAAAATAGTGCCACACGGAAGGAACACCACCGACCGTGGATCCGATTCCCATAATGACCCAAGGGGCGTTCAGCCACGTCAAGTATCCCCGGAAGAGTCTAGCATAGCCCTCTGCAAGTTCAGGGTTTTCCGGGATGTGATTCCTTGACCTCTGCTTGAAAATGGCGACGTTGATACTCGTCACGACGATGGCAATAAGCCAGAAGTATCTTGACACGAAATAGAAAACATCCATTGTTGCTTTCCGCTAACGCGTATTAATTGTATTGAATGATACGTTGCGGTTCAGTTGTCGGCTGCCGGCGACTTCGGAGGTCAGAGGTTGGTACCGGGCTTAAGAACACTTCGCAATTTATTAATCCCGCACATTGGCCCATCACCACAAGATAGGAAATTCCAGACTGCTCTCCAGGGCGGTGACGAAAATAGATTCCTTGCATCTCCCCTAACGATGTTTCTTTCTAAAGCTCTATTCCACATTTCGTACACGTTCGAGGAATCCATGAGGTGTAGATGTAGAATTCATGCCC
>JALLOL010000078.1 GCA_027717875.1 Acidobacteria bacterium AH-259-L09
CGCCTGGTGGCTCTTCTGCGAAGCAGCATCTTTCAAAGCGAGCTTTTGATCTCCGAGGCTAATTTTTTAAAACACTTTCCCAGTCAGAGCGGATATTCTTACTTTTTGATCGAAGCACCGCTGGAAAAAAGACAGGAAATGGCTTCTCTATTGGAAAGCAATCTAAATCGCCATGGGCTGGACGCTACCTCCACCGCTGAGGTACTGGCCAGCTATCTGGCGGTCGAAAACACTTATCTGTCCACATTTCAAACATTGGGGGGCCTGGGCCTGCTGTTGGGCACACTGGGGCTGGGGATTGTTCTGGTTAGAAATGTCCTCGAACGCAGGGGTGAGCTGGCCACGCTTCGCGCTTTTGGCTTTCCCCGATCGAAGCTGGCCTGGATGGTCCTGGCCGAAAATGGATTTCTGCTGATGCTTGGCCTGGTGCTCGGTACGGCTTCGGCACTGGTTGCCGTGGCGCCTCATTTGGCTGGCGGCGGCGCTCCAATTCCCTGGCTGTCGCTTTCTCTTACGCTTCTGGCTGTGCTTGTGGTGGGCCTGGCAGCCGGTGCCGCCGCCGTCGTGGCGGCACTGCGGGTCCCTTTGCTTCCAGCCCTCAAGGCAGAGTGATTCACGCGGCTTATCCTGGGAGGGCAAGGCATCCAGAGCTCAATTGAACATAAAAAACGTTGAATTAAAAATGCCTTTGGAATTGGTCGAGCAGATACAGCTGGCAACCTATGCTAGGATTGCAGGGACATTTGAGGAGACACTGATCTATCTTGTCAGAAAAGGTCTATCTGCGGTTGCGCCGACTATCAAGCAAGGAGTCATGGATCAGTTGAATAGGTTAAACAGTTTGTGAAGATCATGGAGTAAGATGTCCGAGGACAAGACAATGGCAAAGGATATTATCCAGTGTGATCCGAGCATAATGATGGGTAAGCCCGTTGTTGCCGGTACACGTATTACTGTGGAGCTGATACTGGAGAAATTGGCCGCTGGCGAGACAGTTGAACAACTTCTCCAAGCGCATCCTCGCCTCACAAAGGAAGGCGTACAAGCCGCTTTGGCGTTTGCTGCAAAAGCCTTGAGTTCCGACGTAGTCTACCCCCTACCGAACAAAACGGCATGAATTTTCTGGTTGATGAAAGCGTCGACCAGCCAATAGTTGACCGGCTTCGGTGGGGCAAATAGCCTGTTAAGGCTTCCTGCCAGTCCTTCACAGTCGCGGCTCTGTTTGGGTTCTTCCGACCTCCTCCGCTATCTGCTGGTAAGCCGACAGTGCTTCGCGAAACTCCTTTAAGGCGTCTTCGGACAGGACCCCCTCATTACGAGCAAGCTGGCTTTTCACCCGCTGGATCAGATAGTCAATCTGCTCATGCCGAGGGCGCAGCGGTTTGCCGGGTACTTCGATAAAAAACGGTGCCGTATGGGCAAAACGCACTCGCCCCGCCTCCGTCGGCTCGTAGCAGCGGACGCCAATCCAAGTAGAATCACTGATCTCGAAGCTCACGTCGATGGGGTTCTCGTAACCGCCGCTCGCCATTTCTTGGTTGACTGGACTTAAAGTGCGAAGGACACTGCCCGCCGAGACGATTTCAATTTTTGATAACGGACGGGCACTCTTTGCCCAGCCAGTGAGGTGGTAGGCTGATCGGTTCTGCAGGGCCTGTCTGAAGCTGTAACCGGGCCATCGATCGTTGAGTTTTACCGCCAGCATTGGCCCGGTGGTAACAAAGCTTCGCCCCTGGTCCAGACCCTTGATCCAGTTGTCATAGGAGAAGCCGTTTTCGAGCTGCACATAAACGCGACCGAAACCAAGCGGCACGGGATGCACCCCTGAGGCCGTGCCAGCCGTGGGACGCAGCCGCATCCCACAGTTAAGGAGGGCATAGTAGTTCTCAAAGGTGAATTCGATCCAGCCCTTCTCCGTCATGCCGCCCTCATGACGTTCGACTTCCATGTAAGGAGGTGGCTCTTCCCCAAAATCGCTGAAGTGGAATTCCGTTCGCCAAATGTGATTGTTGGCCAGTTCGTACAGATCGACCTGCATTACCGGCACCAGCATCATCGACCACGGCCAGTTGTGCTTGTCCAATTCCAGCAGTCCTCCCTGTCGATGAACTTGCTGGGCCACCAGGCCCACAGGAGGTGCTCCGTGCTCCAATACCTGCCTGTGATTGAGCGCAAAGACAGCACCGAGTGTGTGGCGCGTCCCGCCCACGGTAAAAATCTCGTACTCCGTGTTCATGGGATAAATGACGTGCATCGGATCCACCCTGATGATTTCTGGCATCACTGGCCGGGAATTCTTGTCTCCACGATCGGGCACTGTGTACGCCTTAGTAACCCAGTAGGTCAGTGGCAGCGCAACGTTTAGATCCTCAGCCAGCATCAAGTTCGGCAGCTCGTCCAGACTGCGATGCACGTGCGTTTCGCCCGAGTACCAGCCCAGGCGTTCCATGTTGATCCAGCGTTTCAGCTTAACGGTAATTGAAACGGGTTCCTCCTTGAGCTCGACACTTTCGCTGTGGGGGAGGTATTCCTTGCCTCGCTCAACCGTTAGCTTGTACTGGCCTGGCGGCAGCAGAGCGATGAACGGATGAGGCGATAGTGTGGTGTGCATCTCCACACTTTTTGCGCTGCGCTGTTTGTGATATTCGACGGCCGAGCCCTCATCATCTGCCGATCGGGCGAAGAAAAAGTGACCGTCGCGTGATTGAATGTAGACTCGGGCCGGCAGGAGCTCGCCCGTCTTTGCATCCGTGATTGCACCTCGCAGCATAACCTCTTCGCGGCCTTGTGACAGGGATGCCGTCAGCATTATTCCTGCTAAAAGCAGGGCCTGAGACAACTTACCCACCGTCATAAAGGAAACCCCGGGGACCACTGCACTCTAGCCCGCTTTGCGGGCTACAAGTCCTTTCTCACCATTTTGGGCCGATAAGCCTGCCACCATCGCAGACGATGGTTTGGCCGGTGATCATGTCGGAGCCGCTGATGATCCCTAATATTGCGGCGGCAACGTCCTCAGGCTGGCAGACTTTGCCCAGAACAGCACGGGCTTCCCAAGCCTGTTTGACCGACTCATAATCTGCGCCCAGGCCCTCTTGGGTCCATCTTCCGGCGATGAAACCGGGAGCCACGGAATTCACTCGAATCGCCGGGCCCAGTACCCGGGCCAGGGAAATGGTTAAATTAATCTGAGCCGCCTTCGAAGCACAGTAAGGAATGGAACTCCCGGCTGCGGTGATTCCGGCAACGCTGGTGACGTTGACGACTTCGCCTTCACCAGAGGCCTCCATGTATTTGCGTGCGGCCCTGGTGCACTGGAACGTGCCCTTCAGATTGACGCCAAGGATACGATTCCAATGCTCATGGGTGACGTCTTCCAGATGGGAATGAGGGATGAATTTAGTGGTGCCTGCATTGTTCACTAGAATGTCCAACCGACCAAACTCTTTGGCTGCCGCATCCATCATGGCTCGACAGGCGTCGTCCTCCGATACGTCCGCTTGAAAGCTAAAGGCTTGTACACCAAAAGTGCGCGCTTCTTCTACCGTCTGCTCTGCTTCTTCCCGTGAACGGCTGTAATTCACCAGAACCGCGCAACCGCCTCTGGCCAGAGCGAGGGCCGTCGCCTTTCCAACGCCCCGGCTTGCTCCCGTGATGACTGCTGCCTTTCCTTTTATGTTCATAGCACGCTCAAGAGCGTTTAGACTTGCTCAATTAAAAAGTCCGGGTTCCACGAACTTTCGTGGCTACGTAATACACGGACGTTCGCGTAGTGATATAAAGGCCTGTAAAAGCGGCACCCCAGGCGCAGTTGCTGGCGCTTTCCGGTGTAACAACCGTACCTAGATGTCTACCGGCGGCGGAAAAGACCCAGACTCCTTCGGGGCCTGCCACATACAGGTTGCCGGCCTCATCAGTGTTGAGACCGGCAGGACCGCCAGTGAGATCCGATTCCAGCCGGGCTACCACATGCGCATCGGAGAGTGATCCGTCGCTGCCAATGTGGTAACGCCAGACCTTTCGTCGCCCCGAGTCGGTCACGTAGAGGGTCAATTGTTTCGGTCCCAGAGCGACGCCCTTTGGGCGCTCCAAGCGATGCGTGGCCACTCTCACCTCCCCTTCCCGAGTTATCTGATAGACCGCTGAAAAGTCAGTTCTGCTTGGGTCAGGCGGCGCACTGTGGTCTCGAAGATCTGAGAAATAGATGCTCCCGTCAACGGCGTAAATCAGATCGTTAGGAGCGTTGAGGAGCTTGCCGGCGAGCTTTTCTGCCAGGACTGTAATCTTACCGTCTTTCTCAGTGCGTATAACCCGTCCGGCGGCTCTCTCACATGCGAGCAGCCGCCCCTGATGGTCGAAGGTCAGACCGTGAGCACCGTGAGAGTCTCGACGGAAAACAGTGAGCCGGCCACCGGGCGGCCCGGTTTTTCCTGGCTCCGGCGTCCACTTCATAATTCGCTCCCCTCCCGTGTCACTGAAGAGCAGAAAGCCGATCCGGCTGAAGACCGGGCCGCCGGCAAACCGGAAGCCTGCAGCAACCCTTTGCAGCCGAGCGTCGGGGTCCACAAGGGTGTGGAAAGCAGGATCAATGGTTTGAATAGCCGATGGCATGGAATCAGGACCCCGGGCCATGCGCGTAATACGATTTGACAGGCGCCTCATATGCGATGTTGAGCATCGGTGTTTCTATTCGCGTGTGTCCCTGATAGCGCGATTCCATCAGAAAAGCCAGGGCACCTGTGGTCAGCAGAGTGCGCTCCACCGGGTAGTCAGTTTTCCCGCTAATAAAAGTCCGGGCGATGGAATCGACCAAGGGGCTGAAGTTGTTCGAGTTTTCTCTGGGGATGTAGCAAAGAGTGGAGAGGATGTCGCTTGCCCCTTTGACCCGAAAGGCTGCCAGGTACTCGCTAACCATTCCACCTAGCATCAAGATCGTTGCCTTCAATCCGTCGTTGTATTCCAGGAAACAGGCTACAGGGTTCTTTACCAGTTCGTCGGGACGCCCCGGAACCACCTTTTGCCCGCGTGCCAGTGCTGCCTGCATAAGTTCGCGTGACCAGCGACCTTCGTTGGCTGCGTGCCAGACCGCATCTCCCTCGACGTGCTGAACGGCGCGTACACCCGTCTCCCCGCCTCGTCGCCGCTCCATGAAGCACTGCAAGACCTCGAGATTGTGAAAGATGCCTCCGTCGGCAACCCAGCCACCACCTATTTCCAGCGCTTCCTCGAAGTGCGTCCCCAGAGGGAAATCCAGCTCGGGACGCCGGAAGGTCACCGAAACCGAGGAGCCGGCCATCAGCGGAAATCCCAATTCGCGGGACTGATCGTACATCCACCGGGCTTGCCTCCAGTCGTAGGAAAGGTGCTTATCGACAAAGACGGGAACTGCACGGCCCGAACTTCGGAAGACCTCTACCACCTGCTGCATAAACTTGTAACGGGGATACAACTTTTGCAGCTTGCTGTTGGTGGGATAGTCACCGTGCTCACCGATCAGCAGCACGCCATCGACCGCGAGTTTCCCGGTGCCCAGGGTGAGCGCGTCAGCGATGGAAGAATAGATCTTGAAACCGTAGGCCATGGAGAGTCGACGGCTGATGTCGGCCGGGTGGATCTGATCCACGGATAGTGAAACAATATCGCAGGGTGGCGGGTAGTACTGCTCATTAATCCAGTAGCCCTCAAGGAATCGAGTGATGAAATTGTCGCTGTGTGAGCGCACATGGTAGGTGGTGGAAAGCGCGGCTATTTTCTTGCGTCCCTTGGACCTGAGAGCCCAAGGAGCAAGCACGGGGACAGCAACCGTTTGCAGAAAGGTTCGCCGCTTCATAGCGTGTTTCCCCGATCCAATAGCAGAATACTCATGTTTGCAAAACCCTCATCGCCTTTCCTGGAGTCTATCGTAACTCCATTTTCCGTGCCAGCTCTGCGGCTTTTTTCATCACGCACAGCAGATTCTCTCCCAATGCTTTTGTCGATGTTTGGAAAAACGATAAATTAGGCTAAGGAGTGGGTAATCCGTGAAGATTACCAAAATTGATACGAGCCTGTACCGCTTTCCGGCTCACCGGAAGATCGTCGATGCCATCCAGGAGTTTACACACATGGAGGTGATCGCGGCCACGGTTTATACCGATGAAGGAACCAGCGGGATGGGCTACTCCTATACGATCGGTCGCGGCGGTAGGGCGACCAAGGTCTTGCTCGACAGCGAAGTGGTCCCCCTCATTCTTGGAGAAGATCCTGCCGACATCGAGCGCCTCTGGGAGAAAATGTGGTGGTCCCTGCACTGGGTTGGCCGGCAGGGATTAGTGTCGCTCGCCATGGCAGCCATGGATATCGCGCTATGGGACCTGAAGGCCAAGCACGCCGGCCTGCCCCTGTACAAACTTCTCGGTGCCGCGCGAGATAAAATGCCGGTCTACGATACCGATTGCGGGTGGCTTAACCACAGCCAGGAAGAACTCGTCCGCGAAGCGAGTGTTCTGGTCCAGCAGGGATTCACTGGGATCAAGATCAAGGTCGGCAAAGAGAAGCGCTCCGAGGATGTGGAACGTCTTAGGGCGGTAAGGAAGGCGATTGGTCAGGATACCAAGCTCATGGTGGATGCCAACCTACGCTGGAGCGCGGGCGAGGCCATTGCCCGTGCGCGGCTCTTCGAGGAGTTCGATCTTTTCTGGCTCGAGGAACCCATCGAAGCCGATGACGTGCTGGGCCACGAAAAACTGCGTCAGCGTACGTCCATTCCAATCGCCGTGGGAGAAAGCCTCTACAACCGGCATGTTTTCAAAGAGTACCTGGCACGCGGGGCTGCCACAATTTTGCAGCCCGATGTGGGCCGCGTGGGAGGTGTGACCGAATGGCTTCGAATCGCTCATATGGCACACAGCTTCAACGTCTCCGTCTCGCCGCACTTCCTGATGGAGCTGCACATCCACTTGGCGTGTGCGCTTCCAAATGCCCTTTGGGTCGAACATATTCCGTTTTTGAATCGATTCGTTCAAGAGCCCTTAAGTGTGGAAGAAGGTTACGCTTTCCCGCCAAATAGACCCGGGCATGGAGTGCTCTTCAACCAGCAGAAGTCCGAGCCACACCTTGTGGAAACGAATTCCTGGCCCTGCCTGTGAGCGGAAAAGCAATTTCCTATCCTGATGTTTTCAAAAAGTTTACCGGTCGGCTTAATTTTTTGACCTTACGCGGTCTCGCCTAGACGGAAGTGAAACACTAGGTCAATATCGCCGTCGCCATTTTCCTCTCTAAATGCTGGAAAATACAACAGGTTAGAGGACACCTGTTGAGGGTGTTTATTAGACACTCATGATAGTAGATTCCCACTGCGTGCATTGCGTATAAAACAAAAGTGTAAACTATCGTAGACATTTTGCTTTAAAACTTGCCTCGAACTCTTAAAACACTATACATCCACATAAGTTCCTTAATCATTAGGTTTCACTAGCTTATCGATTTCCTTTATTTCTTTTAGCCTTTGGCACCGGATGTGCTTTCAATTTCATTCAGTGATGCCTACCCAATGTCCGCAGTGCGGTAACGATAACCTGAGTCGCAGGCCTCGACAAGGGGTGCTTGAGGGCCTGCTGAGCTTCTGTTTCATCTATCCCTATCGCTGCCAAGCCTGCGGGCACTGTTTTAAAGCCCTTAAGTGGAGGACCCGCTGCGTCAAGCCACTGGCTCGTCGCCAGGACAGGCGCTTCGAGACCAGCTTCACGGTTGTTTTTTCATGGGGACACACAGACGGTGAAGGTATTGTGACAGATATTGGTCTGGGTGGCTGTCGGGTGAACACTGATGTGGAGTTGACCGAAGATTGTTGCTTGAAACTCAAGCTGCAGGTGCCTGGAAGCAAACCCGAAATTAGGGTGGAAGAGGCAGTCGTTCGCACAGTTGAGAAAGGCTCCTTCGGTCTTAGCTTCTCGCGAGTCTCAGGAGGCGAGAGAAAACGACTCTGTCAATTCCTGGTCCAGCGGATGAAGGAAAAGAAGCGGCTTAACACTACCTGACTGGAAGGGTCCGTACCTGGTCTCACAAATAAAATTTCTAATCCCAAATACTTATACCTTCCAAAATACAATCACTGCGGAAAAGCAATTTCCTGTTCTTACAACATTTGTGATATGAGGTAACGACAGGTACGAACCATGACAAGGAAGGTGTTCTTATGCGCATTCTTATTGTTTCCCTTCTCGCCACGGCGCTAACGGCCATCGTCGCGGTGGGCTTTACATATCGAGACGAGCCCTCGACTGAGGGAATGACGGTTCCCCAGTACGACGAAGACGGCGCTCTTCTGCGTCCCAAGGATTTTCACACCTGGGTTTTCGTCGGGGCATCGATCGGTCTGAGCTACTCGGAAGAGAGCAAACGCAGCGGACCAGGGCTGTTCCACAACGTCTACATGCAGCCCCAAGCCTACCAATATTACGTCAAAACCGGAAAGTTTCCGAAAAAAACGATGTTCGCCATGGCCGTCTACAAGCCTACGCAGAAGGCATCGATCAACCGGCAAGGATTCTTCGAAGACGAGTTTGTTTCCTTGGAAGTTGCACTCAAAGACCACGAGCACTTCGAAGAGGGCTGGGCCTATTTTGACTTCGGCAAGTCCCGCAACCGAGCAACCGCCTTTCCCAAGGAGCGCTGCCATTCATGCCACTCCGCGCACGGCGCTGAGGACAATGTCTTCGTTCAATTCTATCCCGTTCTGCAGGAGGTGAAGAAGGCAGAGAAAGCCCACGACGAGCAGTAACCCTTAGCCCCACTTAACGCCAGACTAGCTGCGCAGCCGGCCCATCACTGACCAGACTGCCTCCACGTGGTTGCCCCGACAAGCGTAAAGCCGGTCATAGAGGTTTACCGACGGGTCGCAGTGGGGAATGATGAATTCCAGCCTATCGCCCAGCTTGATCTCACGGCTGGGAGAAGTCAGCGTAAGAATGCCGAATTCGTCCCCTCCCCACCTGTAGGTCACGCCAGTCACGTCCTTGGCCTCAGGTCCGAAGGAGCGATCAGTGGAGAAAGCCTTTAATCCGGCATCCAGCGTAACCCGGTCCGGGTGATTGGCACTCACCACGGTAGCCATCACGGTCAGTGAATGACCAAAATCATTGTAAATTTCTCCATTGCGGCTCCCGATACGGCGGTAGTCCAGGTCCATGAAGATGTAGGATCCAACTTGAAGTTCAGTCAACTCCGCTAGATCGCTATCAATGTTGTAGGTGCCTGTGCTGGTGCCGGAGAAAATTTCCACCGGTAATCCCTCCTTTGCCAGCTTTTTCCGAGTCTCGGCGGCCTGGGTCATGGCCGCAAGCGAATGCGCCTTACGATTTTCAAAACCGACCACGTGGGACGAGCCTCCTGAATAGGCCTGCAATCCTCGAAGCTTCAAGTTCTTTGACCGACTCACGTGCAAGGCCAGATCCAGGGCCGGCTGACCCGGCAAGACACCCGTTCTGCGGTCGCCCACATTCAGATCCACCACCACGTTGAGGGTTCGGCCTTGAGCTGCCGCTGCTGCCTGAAAAAGTTCAACTTGCCGAGGATGGTCCACAACCACCATAAGATCTGCAGCCTTAGCGGCCAGGCGCACCATGCGCTCGATCTTGTTGGGACTGGTGATCGGTGAGGTCAGGAGCACACCGCGAACTTTCCCGGCCACCATCATCTCGGCCTCTGGAACCGTCGCCACGCACACGCCCAGCGCTCCCGCCTCCAATTGTCGCCGGGCCACCTCGACGCATTTGTGCGTCTTGGCATGCGGTCTCAGGGCCTTACCGTTGGAGCTTGCGTGTTTGGCCATCTTTTTTAGATTAGCTTCGAAAATGTCCAGGTCCAAAAGTAAGGCCGGCGTGGGCAGATCCTCTTTTGTCAAGCCCTTTGTTTTGCCCTCGCGAGAAATCAAGCGGTTCACCTCCTCCGTGTGGCCCCTCTTGCCGGCAGTCAATCCTTGAGCCAGTACTTGACTGGCCCGTGAACTCTCTAAGGCCACTCCGGTGGTCACGGTTGTTTGAATGAATTGTCGTCTCGTAGTTTTCACCTCAAATCCCCCTTTGGGGGTT
>JALLOL010000079.1 GCA_027717875.1 Acidobacteria bacterium AH-259-L09
CCCCACTGGCTCCCGCGCTGCCGGCCACAAATCCAAGTGTCATGCCACTGTTCCCAAAGGGATTGCCCGTTCGGTTGCCACCCAAGAATCCGCCAGCCGTCACGTCAATGCGGCTGGTGGCATCCACCGTCACCGTGCCGGCGTTGAGATCGACTTTGAAGAAAGCACTGGCATCCGCTGGCGGGTGGGTGATGACACTGTTTGTGGTCACATCGATGGTCGCGGCGATCACGCGCTGAAGCAGCGGTAACTCCGTGCCTGAGGAGACCTCCAGTGTGTTGGTCAGGCTGATCTCATCCTCTATTCGAACCCGGGCCGCCCGGCGTATGCGCAGATTGGTCAGAGATAATATACCCGTCGGATCCGAGGGAATCGGCGTCGACTCGGCGACGACGGCAAGATTGTTGTTGTCAATGATCAGCTCGCCCGTTTCTCTGCCTGGACCTTCGAGATAAACCGTTCCCGCACCACCGTTGGGTGCCGCGCTGCCCAGAGCTCCCAGGGCAGTGATTTTCGCCACATTAAAGCCCGTGATGTCCTGATAAAAGACGGCTACCCGGCCGCCTCCGCCGCCACCTCCGGGAGCTCGACCGAAAGCTCCGGCGCCATTGGCTATGATTTCGCCCGTGCCCGTGAGCGTGGCCACATCAATCCGGATACTTCCGCCACTGCCACCTGCGGCACAGCACGTCCCGGCGGGTCCTCCACCACCGGCGGTGATGACACCGTCCAGGCTGAGCGTCTCGGCCACGATGCGAATCAGGCCGCCGCCCGTGCCGCCCTGCTGACCCAATGTGGCGGCGCCCCCACTTCCGGGATCGCTGGGATCTCGAAAATCCCCGTACACGGGATTCGGCGTTCCGGCGGCTCCCCCTGAGCCTCCATAGCTTCCGCCGGCGTTTCCCGTGCTGCCGGCTGCAAAGCCTACCGTCATGCCGCTGCCGCCAAAGGGATTGCCGGTCCGATTGCCGCCCAGAAAACCGCGGGCCACTGCATCAATGCGACTCGTGGCGTCCACCTGAAGCGTTCCCGTAATTGTGAGATCCAGTTTTTTGACTGTTGTCGCCGTGGTGGGACTGTGTGTGAGGACGGCCCCGTTCAGGAGGACCAAATTGGCAAAGGTGTGCGTGCCATCCACCGTCAGTGTCGTCCCGTCGACTTGAAGCGTCTTGCCCTCAAACTCCTGGTTGTTTTCATCAATCAGCGTCGCTTGACTGATGAGGGTAACCACGCTGACCAAGGTGTCTTCCGTCGATGACGTGGAAGAGACCAAACGGTTGGCCAGATCATACTGCATCGTTACGGTGGTGGCCGGGTTGGTGACCTGGGTGAGGTTCCCGACACTGTCGTAGCTGAAGGTCGTAATCTGCGAGCCAATCTGACTGGCCGATGGCGGCAAGGTCTTCTGGGTCAGGCGGTTCAGTACGTCGTAGTCAAAGGTCAGGATCTGGCTGTTTCGGTTGGTGGTGGACGTCAAGTTACCGTTGGCATCGTAGGTGAACGTTTCGGTCAGAGCCAGGGGATTGATGGCTGAGGTGAGCCGATCTTGTGCATCGTAGGCGAAGGTCGTGGTCTGGGTTTTGGCGTCGGTGACGGTGGTGAGGTTTCCACGCGCGTCGTAGACATATTGCGTTGTGTTCAGGGCGGCGTCCAGAACCGAGAGCAACCGGTTCATCGGATCGTAAGCGAACTCGGTGACGCGCGTTTCCGCGTCCGTGGACTTGATCACGTTTCCGGCCAGGTCGTATTCGAGCGTTGTGGTGTTGAGCAGTGGATCGGTCGTGGTAACGAGATTGCCGCGAACGTCGTAGGTAAACGTCGTCGTGTTTGCTTCGGGTGTCCCCACTGCCGCTATGAGGGAGGTGAGAAGTCCCCGCGCGTCATAGGCCATCTGGGTCCGGTTCGTGAGCGCATCGATGATCTCAATGGGATTGCCGCTCAGATCGTAGTTGATCGTGGTCGTATTCCCTTTGGGATCGAGAATGGAAGTGACCTGGTTAAAGGTCGGATCATAGGTAAAGGTCGTGGTGGCCCCCACGGCGTCCGTGGAGGTCAAAAGGTTGCCCAGCGCGTCGTAGGTCATGGTCACGACCGCGCTGTTGGGCCGGGTGATGCGGGTGGGATTGCCGTTTTCATCCCGCTCAATGAGCGTAACTTGGGTGAGCGCATCCACCTGGCGGGTCGTCGCCCCAAAGCTGTCCGTCTCAAAGCTTGTGGTGTTGCCTTTGCCATCGGTTAACGTGTTCTCCGCATCCTCGGGCCGGGTCACGGGAGCAGGAAGTGCCTGGGTGCCGACTCCGGAGGCAGGATCGACAAATCCCACCGCCTGAATGTTTGTGGCCGAAGCAGAACTCCCATCGGCTCGAGTGCCCGTGACAAAGCGGCCCAGGCTGTCATATTGACGCTGGGCCGTCAGGCCTCTCTCGTTTGTCTCGGAGATCATCAAATGGCGCTCGTCGTAGGCAAAAATGCGAGTCGCCGTATCCGGGAAGGTCACCTGGGTGAGGTTGCCTGCAAAATCGTGCGTGAAGGACGTGACCTTTCCGGCGGGGTCGGTCACAGAACTTAGGAGTCCGCCCGTGTAGGCGAGGATGGTGATCAGGCCGGCCGGATCTGTGATGGAGGTGAGTCGTCCGCCGGCATCGTAGCCAAAGCTGGTCGTGTTTCCGTTTCGGTCCACCTGAGAGGTCTGACGGCCTGCCGTATCGAAGTTGATCTGTGTCCCGTCCTTGAGCGTGCGCGTGAAGGTGCCCGTCGGATTCTTGACCAATGTGGAGAAGTTGCCGGCGGGCGGATCGAAGTTCACAAAGGGTGGCGCGGCTTCCTGCGGGGTGAAGAGAACCAACTCATTGTCCGAGGTCACGACCGAGAGCGATCCGTCAAAGTTCGTGAAGATGCGCTCCACGCCTTCCAAGGCCCAGCCCACGCCGAAGGCGCTTTCCGTTTCGTTGCGCAAGAGCGTCTGCCCGTCCAGATCGGCCGAGACGCGCGACGTCAAATAGTTGTTCGTCGAGCGAATGGTGTAGGCCGTAGTGAAGATACTTCCATCAAAGGAGACGGCACTGCGAAGCGTCTCGTCCTTGTTTTGCTGAAGACCCGTAGTGCTCAAGAAGATTTCTGTCCCTTGATCGACACCTCCCACAGCGAGTTTGTAAGAGAGGGTCTGGGGAACTGCCGTGGTGACACCGATGGTGGAGTTAAACGGGATCACCGGTCTCGGGCTGGCCCACCCGGTGTTGTAGACGAAGCGCAAACCGCGCGACACGCCTACAGAGCGGTAGGTGGGCAGGGAAAAATCCGTCTCGATGGAGCCGCTTTGAAGCGCCACCGTGGAGCTGCACTGACAACTCGCCTCCTTGGAACTGCCCTGAATCGGTCCGGGACCTCCTGGAACGATGCCCCCCAGTAGCGCTGCTAGAGCCGCCAAGAAATGCCAGTCAGCGGCCCGGATGCCTCCGGAGATCGTCTCAACCTGCGTTCCGTCCGCTGAGACGAGGCCGGTCCCCACGACGGAAAAGACGCCCAGATCGGGATCCAGGGACCAGATGTTCAATTGCGAGCCCGGCGGAAGATTGTCCGTGTTGGGAAACGTAATCGGCACGGGCGTCGAAAAGGTGACTCCCACCGGCTGAATGGTAATGAGCAAACCGGGATCGAGGGTGTCGGGCAGGGCCACGGGAGCCAGGTCTCTGGGGACCAAGGAAATGGAAAGATCGCCCGTGAAGTTGCTCCCATCGGGGTTTTTGGCCGTGTTGGGAGGCACTCTTAAGGAAACCCCCAGGTCCGGATTGGTGACCGTCGTGAAGAAGTTGGGGTTGACGGTGGTGAGGCTGCCGGCCGCAATCCGGGGCAAGAAGAAGGGTCGGTCGATGACATTATTGACTGCTGCGATCAGCTCGGTCTCCTCACGAAAACCGGCGTAAGAGGAGCCATCCGGAGCCAGGTTGGCTGTGGAGGCATCAATGTCCAGGGTCTGGCTTCCGGAAGGAGCCGCCGTAATCGTGAAATTGCCCTGTGTGTCCGAGATGGCCGAGCTGCCAGTTCCCAAAAAGGTGATGGTGGCGCCCACGATGGGTGTCGTCACTCCCAGATCAAAGTCATTGGCGTCAAGCAACCTTCCCGTAAAACTGGTGACTCCAGCAGGATCCGGAGCCGGAACGGTGATGGTGATCGTCTCTGAGTCGGTGCCGAGACCGTCGCTCACGACAAACGTGAGGGTGATCACGCCCACCTGATTGGCCTGTGGCGTGAAGGTAAACACACCCGTGGGGGCGCTTAGCGTCGCGTTCTCGGGAAGCGGCAGGGGGGTGGCTGTAAATGAGAGTGGATCCGTCTCGGGATCGCTGGCCGTCAGGGTCAAGGTCAGCGTGTTTCCTAGCGCCACTGTTTGGTTGCCGACGGGATCCAGGACGGGCGGTTGGTTGCCCAGTTGCACCGTGAAGTTGACCTGAGCTGCCGCGGAGACGTTCCCGGCCAGATCGGCGATGGTGGCTGTCAAGGTGTTGGGTCCCGGTGGCAGCGCTGTTGTGGGAGTACACGAAGCGCTGGTGGGACCAAACGTACAGCTGACACCAAGCGGCGTGCCGTTGGCCTGGATCGCGAGCGTCCCGATAGTAAAAGCTGAGCATTCCACCGAGGCGCTCTTGGCGTTGGACTGGGCCTTTAGTCAGTGTGTCTTTCCGCAGCGATTCGATTAACTGGTTGTCCAGTCCTTGGTGGTTCCTCTCGCCGTGATAGTGGCTGACGTACTCACGAACTGCCCTTCGGAGGTGATGTTCCCCGAGCAGGATCATTCTCTCCAAACATTCTTCTTTAATTGATCGCACGAATCTCTCCGCGTAGGCATTCAAGTCCGGACTCTGGGCCGGCAACTTCACGGTCCTCACACCACCAGACGCCAGAATGTCAGCAAACTCTCGCGTGTAGAGTGGGTCTCGGTCGTGGATCAGATATTTGGTCTTCTTGAGGAACCCATCGACGACATCAGTCAGATTGCGGGCTATCTGTTTCATCCACTCTGCGTAAGGTTGCTGGATGATACCTGCGACCTCGACGCGCCGGGTCTTGAGGTCGATCACAAAAAGTACGAAGTAGCGAACCAGGCCGGCCCTGGTGATGATCTCCAGTGAGAAGAAGTCGGCGGCTGCGATCGCTCCCCAATGGGCTTTCAGGAAGGTGTCCCACGGCATCCCCTTGCTTCGCTCCGGAGCTGGCTCGATACCGTTTTCTTTCAGGATTCTTTTGATGGTGTTCCGCCCTATCCGGTGGCCCAGATTACGCAAAGCACCTCTGATTCGGGTGTAACCCCAGGTCGGATTGTCCTTCGCCATCCGGATCACGAGTTCCTGGATCTCTCGCGGACTTCGGGGACGACCCGGCTTGCGCTGTTCGCTCCCATCGTACTTCTTGGCGATCAGCTCTCTGTGCCAGCGCAGCAGCGTATCGGGAGTAACGATGCAGGCCAGGTCTCTCAGTGCCTTTCGTCCTACGACCTTGGCCTTCGCTGCTAACTGCCGTCTCTGGTCGTTGGAGAGACGCAATCGTTTGTTGCCAACCTGCTCACGGAGTATGCGGTTTTCCTCTTTGAGGTAATCGATTGCATTCTGCTGAGTACGATTGACCCAACCCGCCCACATCAGCAGCAGAAACTTCAATGGCAAGTTCATGACGACTATCGTATTCCATTGGTCCAGAGCCGTATGTCGTGATGACCACCGAAAGAAAAGACATAGATCCCGAGCACCTTATTGATGCAGGTCGGCGGAGTTTTGGCACACTACGCCATAACATTCACATTATCAAAGGGTTTCTCCTGGTCGACTCCAGCGCAAGAATCGCTGGACCAGCACACCAGCTCTTGGGAAGTGGGATTTTTAGAACTTTCTGAGTCGGCATCATGCTCTCCGGTGTTCTCTTACGAAACTCCGTAGAGAAGCACAATAACATTCAAATTATCAACAGGTTGATCCTGGTCGAATCCACCATAAAGATCGCTGGACCACTACAGTTGTTGGCTCTCTCTCACGAGAAATATCTTTGGAGAACCAAGGAAAAAATTTCGAAGGTGACTGGTCTGAGTCATTCTGAGGTGGATTCGATTTTATCTCGCTTGATTTCTCAAGATAGAGTACGAGCCTCTCTGAGCAGAAAGAAGAACGTGATATTCGGACTGCGCGAAAGAGTAGATTAGTCGAAGGACGGACAACGACAAAGCAGCCAAGGAGACGTCGACGAAGATTCCAAGGTAATGCCTCCGAACCGTCTTCATTTACATTGTGCATCTCCAAAAACACGCACTTCTTAACAACATTTTGGGCACTGTTCAAGTTAACGTATGCGCGTATGTGAGAGCCACGATATAGAGTGTTCAGGAGGGGCTCCAATACCAATAGGTTGGGGCCCTGTGAGTCTGTGATCCGTTAACTTGACAATACCAGCCTGAATGTAGCGATTTGTGTTCTACTACTTTTTGATCTCTTTCGCGTAGAGTTCGCGGAAGTATTTGTATGCTTCCTCGAACGATCTGAGTTCCGGATGCCTACCAGGATAGAATTTTCTGAGACTCTGGTACGCTGCCACTGCCACATCCAAGGAGGAGTGTTTCAGGCTCTCAATAATGTTGGGAATTGCAGGTCTGTACTGGAAACGGCTGAACTGTTCAACAGAACTTGCCCACTGTAGGGAAGACACGTGGTATTGGCCATAATTATCATTGAGTGCTTTGAGGGCCTGCCCATCCCCAAGTCTTGCTAAATAATTGACCCGATAATAGGCGATTTCATCGGTATCCTCGGGGCGGTACTCTTCAAAAGCCTTGCGAATTAGTGGGTCATCCATCTCGTACAGTACTCGGACTATCTCCAAGCGATACAAATCGTTCTCTCTGGGGTCGTTGAACTCAGCGACAAGCTTCTCCACCGGCTTGCGCCGAACAAGCTCTTTTCGAACATCTTCCCGGTGGGAAGGGTCAACGCCGTGGCGACTCTGAATGGCTCTAGATTCAGGAATCAGGAAAAGGAGGAGTTCTTCGAGGGTGTAGGTAGTCAGTAGTGTCGGATCGTAGATGGGTACACGTCCTTTCACCTTCGGTTCAATTTCTACAATCACGTCGCAATTCAGGGAAGGATCCCGTGGATCTTCTGGGTGTGCATCCGGAGGATAGGCAAAGGGTACAGGCTCTGCAATTTCGGACGAAGCCGCTACGTCACGTTCTACGCGGACTGTGAAACGGAAAGACTGTAACTCTTTGAGATCGGGAAAATTCGCGTCTTTGGATAACTTAAATATCAATTCGCTGAAGGTAAAAGTGATCCTCATTCCACGCAGACGGAAATGTCTCACACGGCCATATTCGGGATAGTCGCCGCAGTTACCTAGCAACTCTCTGGCTAAGACCCTGCCACGGTTGTTCCAATCGGCAGTTTGGTTGGGATTTTCGGTGAGTAATGTAGTGTAATAATCTTGTGAATAGGTTGACGTAAGCCGACAGTGAAAATCACCAGAATAGACAAAATCGGGATCTTCGTATTCCCCGTTGTGGCACTCTAATAGGTACAGTGGTTTACCTTCAGGACTGACGATTCTGATCGTTACTGCGGACTTGCTCGCATCGGCAAAAGAGATGCTTTCCTGCAGCGGTACAATTGAAGGCCAGCCGTTAGTTCCTTCCTGGGCGACACAGGTTGGAAGCCTCACAAAGATAGCTGCAGTAGCAACAATCCTCTTTAAACTAAACTGTAAGTTCATGGAACCTACTGTTCTTTTGTTCCCTCCGGACAAGGAAGAACTGCCGGCACCGTTAGCTCAACGGTGGTGACCCCAAGATCGGGACCAGTCACGAGTTCGATGAGCAGGACTGGCCCGTCTTTCCCGAATATCGCTTTGAGCGCATCTCGTACGTTCATAGCGGGAATAGGCGACGGGCCACCTATAACATCGGTAACTCCACTGAACGGTATTCTTTCCTCTCCGACCAC
This sequence comes from Acidobacteria bacterium AH-259-L09, assembly GCA_027717875.1. Next base: position 7,977 of record JALLOL010000079.1, read on the forward strand.
GCCACTGATCTGATTGAGAAATGGCCTAACAGCGCCTTTACCGCCGAATTGTGCCGGGTCGATGGCAATCGATCCAGCAGCAACTGGCACGTTTTCGCCGAACCCCCCCCGGGCGGTCGACTAATCTCGGATTACCCTCCAGCACACGTGCTTTTCCTACACATTTCTTTAGGTCGTTTGGGTCGTCCCCACATGATTCGGCTTGTAGTCCGCTAGGATCCACAAGATTTAGCGGATTATCCCTCACATAACGGTAGAGATTGATATCACCACTGCCGCTGACGACCTACACGCTTTATTTCCACACATTCGCTTCCTCCGTATCAATTTGGAAGGCACTTTCGGGAACATGTTCCTTCAGAAAAGAAACGAGAGCCACTCGATCCTTGAAATGAAACGGAACGATCTGTAGGGAGTGTTTGGAAGTTTTGATGTCTATTGCAGTGAACCTCCTTTTCACACAAATTACCTCCGACCATCGCATGGAGATAGTTCCAAACAATTTTCTTCGTTTGATTCCGTTTGTACTGAACACCGTAAGTGCCTGCGTTAGAGTTCCCCAGCACCCTATAAAGGCTAAAACAACCAACAGTAGGTCAACTAGGATTATGCCTGTCCATAACCCAGGCATAGGTTTCCCTGATCTCTGAGCAGTGAACGCAGGCCAAGTCAAAGCCCAAATCGCGTAAAAGGGCACGGTTACAGAGGCCAAGCAGATAGGAACTATGGCCCACCAGTTTCGAGGAAAATAGTTATACTGCATTAGCTAAGACTCATGGACATCCACACTGTGCCTCGCCGGCACTTGGAGAGAGGTTGGCCGCAACACCACCACTTACGTTTCGAATAAGATTGCTCAAACCTGTATTTACGGCAGCATCTCGTTGTTGATTGAGTGATCTTGCTATCGCCGGATTGAGACGTGAACCCGCACCCTCAGCAAATCTTAGACCTGTGTATCGAGTAACAGGACCAGCAACTGCTCCACCTGCTGCTCCCGTTCCGATACTGAGCGCCGTACCTGCTGCAGTAAGTCGCTGACCATTTATCCCTTGAGTTATGCCATACTGGGTTAGATTAGCCAAAGCGCCCAGCGCTGCAGCTCCAACATACGACGTAGCAACGAACGGGGCTGCAGCTCCAGCGGCAAAGCCCACCCCACCCGCGATGAGCACCTCATTTACGTCAAAACAGCCGAACCCACCGTTGCTGACGACCTGCCCAATAGCGTTGCCCAGTAGTCCCGCTACTGCCCCTACAGTTCCTGTAATGAGCGGAAGAGGAAGACGTCCGTCTGGATCTCTAAAGTTGACAGGATTATTGCCTGTCATAAAGTACAGATTGGTTGCACCGGTAATCCCGAGTGGGTCTTCTTGCAGAAATCTCCCAGTCAATTGGTCGTATGACCGAGCTCGATAGAAATACAGTCCTGTCTCCGGGTCAAACTCCCGCGAAGTAAACCTGTAAGGCTGGTCGAAGCTTGGATCTGACTGAAATTCAATCTTACCGAAGGATGAATAAGTGTAAGTCTGGACGACAGTACCAGCGCTGTTTGTAAGCTCCGTCACGCTCCCCAATCCATCTGTGTGGTAGGGGAAAAACTGGCCAGCTTTCTCCATGATCAGTGGTTCGTCAATTCCCGGGCCATTGGTGTAACGGGCGACGATATTATTGGTCCCATCCAACTCTAACAGAACGTCCTCGGTGTCGTAAATGTACTGCGTAACAACCCCAGCTACGTCCTTCTCGATTCTCCTCCCCAGACCGTCATATTCGTAGATCACCACACTGCCGTCTTCACGCACCACACGGATGAGCTGGT
>JALLOL010000008.1 GCA_027717875.1 Acidobacteria bacterium AH-259-L09
AGAATACATCCGCGCCGGGGACATTTTTCAGGTGGTTCTCTCGCAGCGTTTTGAGACCGACTTCGAAGGCGACCCTTTCAACGTCTACCGTGCCCTGCGCTGTATTAATCCGTCACCCTATATGTTCTTTCTCAAGCAGGGGGATATGTGCATTGCCGGCTCTTCTCCGGAGGTGCTCATCCGCGTCCAGGGGGAAGACCTTCAGTACCGTCCCATTGCGGGTACGCGCCGGCGCGGCAGGGACGCAGCGGAAGAGAAGCGGCTCGAGCAAGAATTGCTCAACGATGAGAAAGAGCGGGCCGAGCATCTCATGCTTGTCGACCTGGGTCGCAATGATCTGGGACGGGTCAGCCAGTACGGATCCGTCCGGGTGGAAAACTTTATGTTCCTGGAAAAGTATTCTCATGTCATGCACTTGGTGAGTGCCCTGAGAGGCTCCTTGCGTCTCGATTTAGATCGCTTTGATGCTCTGGCGGCTTGCTTTCCGGCTGGCACGGTCACGGGAGCTCCCAAGGTGCGCGCCATGGAGATTATCGAAGAGTTTGAGCCGGCCCGCCGGGGGATTTATGCCGGGGCCATTGGCTATCTGGATTACTCGGGGAATCTTGATACCTGCATCACCATTCGCACGATTGTTTTAAAGGAGGGAAAAGCGTATCTTCAGGCCGGAGCCGGCATCGTGGCCGATTCCATTCCGGAACTGGAGAATAAAGAGTGCCGCAACAAAGCGATGGTACTTTTTCGAGCCTTGGAATTGGGAAGTCAGCTGACAACTGACAACTGACAGCTGACAATGGACAGCTTGCAACCTGAAGCCTGGAGGCTTTCCTCTCAGCTGGTGGGCCATGAGCTGGTAGCTTTTGAGTTTTGAGATCTTGTCAGTTGTCAGCTGTCAGTTGTCAGTTGAAAAGACATGAACGTTTTAGTACTAGACAACTACGACAGTTTCACCTACAACCTCGTCCAGTATCTCGGTGAGTTAGGGTGTGAGATAGAGGTCTATCGAAATGACGCGATCACCCTTGCGGACATTCAGCGGATCAACCCTGAGCGCATCGTCATCTCTCCGGGACCCGGCGTACCGCGTGATGCCGGAATCTCGATTGCTGCCATTCGAAATTTTGCCGAGCAAATCCCCATTTTAGGAGTTTGTCTGGGTCATCAGGCCATCGGCGAGGCCTTCGGAGGAAAGGTGGTCCAGGCGCCGCAGCTCATGCACGGGAAGACTTCTTTGGTTTACCATGAGAGTGACTCGGTTCTCTCAGGCCTTTCAAGCCCCTTTGAGGCGACCCGATATCATTCTCTTATAGTACGCCGCGATGATCTGCCCGACTGTCTGATCGTGAACGCCTGGACGGACGACGGTCTGATTATGGGCTTGCGGCATCGAGAACATGATCTGTTTGGAGTGCAATTTCATCCCGAATCGGTCATGACGAGGGAGGGAAAGAGGATTTTGGAGAATTTTCTAGAGCTACAGGAGTGAGCTGCGACCGTATAAGAGGCTGTCGCAAAAGTCCGCATCGTAGCACACCCACAAAACAGAGCCGCGACTGTGAAGGAGCAGCAGGAAGCAAAAATTTTTTAGAATCAAAGACTTACAGCAGTTCCTGTTGGATTCCTTACCGCTCCCTGACGGTCGCGGCTCTGTGCACTTCGCCATGATTCAACTTTTGCGACAGCCTCGTATAAGGGAGCGGCGGGAAACTCGAACAAACCGAGTAGGGGCGAGCCGGTGGCTCGCCCCTATCGCCAAACCTGGAACCTCGAACATGTTGCAGGAATTTACGAGAAAACTCATCGAAGGCCACGGCTTAAGCGAGACCGAAGCAGAAGAGTCGCTGGAGTTGATTCTCTCTGAGGAGACTCCCGACAGCGCCATGGCTTCCTTTCTGACGGCGCTCGCCATCAAAGGGGAAAGCTCAGGGGAAATCGCCGGCTTTGCCCGCGTCATGCGTCGGCAGGCTGTCCATGTTCGGGCCAATCAATCCAAGCTGATTGATACCGCAGGTACCGGAGGGGGTGCCGACACCTTTAACATCTCGACCGCGGCAGCCTTCGTCATTGCCGGTGCCGGTGTTCCTGTTGCCAAACACGGCAACCGGGCCATGACCTCGCGCTGCGGCAGTGCGGACGTCCTGGAGGCCTTGGGAGTGCGCATTGAAAATCCGCCGGAAGTGGCCGAACGTTCCTTGAATGAAATTGGTCTGGCCTTCATGTTTGCCCCAATCTTTCATCCGGCCATGAAAAGAGTGGCTCAAATCCGGCGCGAGCTGGGTCACAGAACTATTTTCAACCTCCTGGGTCCCCTGACCAATCCGGCTTCGGCACCCTACCAAATCATCGGTGTCTATTCTCCTGATCTGACGGAGAAGTTGGCATACGCTCTGTCAGCTTTGGGCTGTCGAAGAGCCTGGGTCGTTCACAGTTACGATGGTCTGGACGAGCTTTCCATCGGATCTCGGGTGCGCGTCTCCGATGTCAAGGATCTAACAGTGGAAAGCTTCGATCTGAATCCAAAAGATTTTGGCTTTGAGGTGAGTCCCGCCTCGCAATTCCCAGGTGGGACACCGGAGGAGAACGCGAAGCTCATCCGCAGTGTCCTGGAGGGCCATCGCAAAGGCCCCGCTCGAGACGTGGTGGTTCTCAACGCTGCCGCAGCTTTGCATGTGGCGGCGGAAGGAGAATTCAACGAAGTGATTAAAAAGGCGGAGGAATCCCTCGATTCCGGCGCTGCTCTCGATAAACTGTCTCAACTTGTTGAGGCCTGTGGGGGTTGAAGGTTTCAGGTTTCAGGTTCCAGGTTCCAGGTTTCAGGTTTACCGCTTGAGAACTGGCAGCTGACAATGAAAAGGAGCCAGAATCCAGAATTCAGAATCCAGAATTCAGAATGCAAAATTCAGAACCTGAAACCTGGAACGAATAGCCATGCTTGCAGAAATTGTCGCTTTTAAAAAACGGGAGCTGATGGACACGAAACGACAGCTCCCCCTCGACGATCTCCTTCGCCAGGTTCCCGACCTGTCCCCTCCATCTTTCAACGCAGCCATCACCCAGGCCGGCATTAACATCATTGCTGAGATCAAATACAAAAGCCCCAGCCATGGTTCTTTTGCCTGCCAATTGCCCCCCGGCGATCTGGCCAAGGTTTACTCGGAAAGCGGGGCTATGGCCCTGTCAGTGCTAACCGAGAAGAACTACTTTGCTGGAGATTTGCAGTTTTTAGAGGAGATCCACAAGGAGCTGCCGGAATTACCGCTTCTTCGAAAGGATTTCATTGTGGATCGGTATCAAATCGCCGAAGCCCGGATCAAAGGCGCCTCGGCCTATTTGCTGATTGTTTCCTGTTTGTCTGGAGAGGAACTTTGCAGTCTGATCTCCTATGGACGGGATTTTCAGCTGGATGCCCTGGTTGAGGTGCACGATCCGTTTGAGTTGGAGAGGGCGATGCGAAATAATGCCCGCATCATTGGCGTCAACAATCGCAATCTGCGTACCTTTGAGGTTGACATCGATACCTCCTTTGACGTTGCAAAGAGGATGGAGGGAGAGGAGAACCACATTTTGGTCTCGGAGTCGGGAATCAACGAGCACGCGCAAATCGCTGAGCTTCAAGACGCCGGTTTCAGTGCATTCTTAATTGGTTCGACACTTATGGATTCCCCGGACCCCGGTAAAAAGCTGCGGCAGCTGAAAGGTGAAGAATAACCCATGTCATTTCGCCAAAATTCGCGTCTTTCGCGGGCCGAAACGTTCCTGATCAAGGTCTGCGGCATTACCAATCTCGACGATGCTTTCCGCTCCATCGATTCCGGGGCCAACGCGCTGGGCTTCAACTTCTACCCCAAAAGCCCCCGCTATATTGATCCCGTAAAGGCGGAGAAAATTACCCAAGACCTTCCCAATCATGTCCTGACGGTGGCCGTCATGGTGGTACGGAGTGGAGAAATTGGTAGGGGCGAGCCGACGGCTCGCCTGAACCGAACGTTTGGCGCCAGACCACGGTTCGGGCGGCCCACCGGGCCGCCCCTACAGAGCCGACGGCTCGCCCCTACCAATTCCCCTTCCCCCTTCGGTGCCTTTCAATTACATGGGCTGCAATCCGCCTCGGAAATTCCCGATATGGATAAGCGAATCTTCATCGCTACCTCGCCTACGAGCGCATCCCGCTTCCCCAACCATGAGATCCTGATCGACATCTCCTGGGGCACGGGAAAGAAAGCCGACTGGGGAGAAGTTGCTAAACTTAGAAGACCGTTCATTCTGTCAGGGGGCCTGACAGCTGAAAATGTTGCTGAAGCCATTGAGCTGCTGCACCCTGCCGGTGTGGACGTCTGTTCAGGCGTTGAACGCTCACCGGGTGTAAAGGATGCGACGAAGTTGAAGCGTTTCGTAGAGAATGTAAGGGGAGCGGCGGGACCCGGCGCTACGCGCCGAGAGCAATAGAGCAATAGAGCAATAGAGCAATAGAGCAATAGAACAATGGAGCAATAGAGAGGCCCGCTGACCGGCTGACGACACAACGGACAGCTGACAGAACAGCTGACAACAGACCACAGACCACAGACCTTTGGCAAAGAAAGAGCGACAGTGACCAAAAAACGAAAGCTCGAAACTCAAGACTCAAGAGCTCAAAAGCTCAAGGGCTCAACAGCTCAACAGCTCAACAGCTCAAAACTCAAAACTCAAAACTCAAAACTCAAAACTCAGAACTCAAAACTCAGAACTCAGAACTCAGAGCTCAAAAGCTCAGACAGCCACTTTGGCCAATACGGGGGAATGTTCGTCCCTGAGACGCTCATGTCTCCCTTGGAAGAGCTGAATAGGGTCTATCTGGAAGCTCGTGAGGATCCGGAGTTTGAACGGGAGTTTGAAGAATTGCTGCGGCGCTATGCGGGGCGTCCCACGCCGCTTTTCTATGCGAAGCGCTTCTCCGAGCGTGCGGGTTTAAAGGTTTATCTGAAACGAGAAGACCTCTGTCACACCGGGGCCCATAAGATCAACAATGCTCTGGGACAGGCCTTATTGGCTCGTCGGATGGGAAAAAGCCGGATTATCGCAGAGACGGGGGCCGGGCAGCATGGGGTAGCCGCGGCTACCGTCTGTGCCTTACTGGATCTGGAGTGCGAAATCTATATGGGCGTCGAAGACATGCGCCGGCAGGCACCGAATGTATTCCGTATGGAACTTCTGGGAGCCAAGGTCACACCGGTGGATGCCGGAAGTTGCACGCTCAAGGACGCCATCAATGAAGCCATGAGAGACTGGGTCACCAACGTTGAAAACACTCATTATCTTCTTGGATCCGTCCTGGGGCCCCATCCCTATCCCACCATGGTCCGCGACTTTCAATCCATCATTGGTCGAGAAGCTCGCCGGCAAATTCAAGAGCTTGAAGAGCGGCTGCCCGATTACCTTATAGCCTGCGTGGGTGGCGGCAGCAATTCCATCGGCCTTTTTTACGAGTTCTTGAATGATGAATCGGTGCGGATGGTCGGCGTGGAGGCGGGCGGAAAGGGGAAGGAACTAGGCCAGCATGCGGCTCGTTTTGAAGGAGGCAAACCAGGAGTTTTACACGGGACTTTCAGTTACGTCCTGCAGGATGAGCTGGGACAGATCTCGACCACCCACAGCATTTCTGCTGGACTGGACTATCCCTCCGTCGGTCCTGAACATGCCTATCTTCGCGACATCGGGCGGGTCGAGTACACTTCCGTCAGCGACACGGAAGCCCTGGAAGCCTTTCAAATCCTGAGCGAGTTGGAAGGCATTATCCCGGCGCTGGAATCTGCCCATGCCTTGGCCTATTGCCTAAAGTTGAGACAGGAAAGGGGTCAGACCTTGAGTTTTGAGTTTTTGGATCCAAAAACGAAAAACTCAAGGTCTGACCCCTTTCCTCTGCGGGCTATCGTCAATCTTTCCGGCCGTGGAGACAAGGATGTCGAGATTATCAGAGATCTTCGCCAAAAATAAGAAATGTTTCATTCCTTTTGTCACGGCCGGGCATCCCGACTTGGCAATGAGCCGAGAGATTATCCTGAACCTGGCAGCGGCCGGCTCCCATATGGTAGAAATCGGGATTCCTTTTTCCGACCCCATTGCAGACGGCCCCATTATCCAAAAGTCATCATTTGAGGCTCTGAAGCACGGCTATTCTTTTTCCGACTACATTGACCTGGTTCGCCAGCTGCGGGCCAAGACTGACCTGGGATTGATCTTCATGACCTACATCAATCCCGTTTTGAAATATGGATTGAAGCAGCTGGATCGAGAGGGCTCTGAGGCGGGTCTGGATGGAGTCCTCATCTCCGATCTTACACCGGAGGAGTACTCCCGTATGGAGCCCTTGCAAGCATTGGACACGATCTTTTTGGCGGCTCCAACGTCCTCGGATGAGCGTCTGAAAAGGATCGGCGCAGCGAGTCGCGGGTTTGTGTATTTGATAGCGCGCACTGGGGTGACCGGGACTCAATCGGATGTGGAACATTTGGTCCCTGAGACAGTGGCGCGTCTTCGCCGCTATACCCGGCTTCCGATTGCGGTGGGTTTCGGCATTACTTCTTCGAAAGATGTCCGGAAAGTCTGGCAGTATGCCGACGGGGCCGTGGTCGGTTCCGCCATTGTGCGCTTTATTGAGGAACATCAATCGACGGCTGATCTGGCGCGAAAGGTTGGGGAATATGTCAGAAAGGACTTGATTTCGAAGGCCTGATTGGCTAATTTAGGAGTGCTGATGAGTCTTGCTCGCAATTTTTACTTTTTTTACTGGTGGCACAAGAAGAAAAACTGCCCACCGGTGTAAGTAAAAATCGCAAGTTAGATTGACAAGGGCCGTGGGCAGGAAAGGCTGCTCACGGCCTTTTTTTGATGCGGGATTATATTGCTGCGAGCGGATTTACGCAGGGGCAGGGGCGAGCCGGCGGCTCGCCCGAACCGAACACCTGGCGAGACAGTACGGTTCGGGCGGGCCACCGGCCCGCCCCTACCGGCGCGGTCGTGGATTGCAATGGACGAGATAGAGGGCTGGCGAAAGAAGATTGATGAGATCGATTTAAAGCTGCTGAAGCTTCTCAACCGGCGCAGTCGGTGTGCCATTGAGATTGGGAAGATTAAACAAGAATTGAACATGGAGATTTACGATCCAAAGCGCGAGAAGGAAGTGATCCGAAATGTTAAGAATGCGACAAACGGACCACTCATGAAGGAGGCCGTTGCGCGACTGTTTGAAAGGATCATCGATGAATCGAGACGAGCTGAACGGGAGACGCGGATTCGCGAGAAACGCGAAAAACGTGAAAAATCACGAAAAACACGCCAGCATCCCAGCACGAAAGCACGAAAGCACGACATCACGAAAAATATAGAAGGAGTCAAGAGCCATGGTTATCGTCATGAAACAAAGCACCACGGAAAAACAGATTGAGGTCGTCATCAAAAAGCTGGTTTCGCAGGGCTTTGATGTGCACCGTTCAACGGGTGTGGAGCACACGATTTTGGGGGCGGTCGGTGCCCAGGTGGTTGACACACGCGACTACGAACTGCTGGATGGCGTCAAAGAAGTACACCGGATTACGGAGCCCTATAAGCTGGCCTCTCGAGCTTTTCGGCCCGAAGGATCGATTATCGAAATTGACGGTGTGAAAATCGGTGGTGAGGAAGTCATCATTATGGCGGGGCCCTGCACAGTCGAAAGTTACGAGCAGTGTGACATCATTGCTGAGCGCATTAAGGCCGCGGGGGCGAAGATCATGCGCGGCGGCGCCTTTAAGCCTCGTACATCTCCCTATTCTTTCCAGGGACTCGGCGTTGAGGGATTGAAACTCATTCGCAAGGCAGCCGACAAACACGGGCTGCTGGTGATTTCGGAAATTATGGAATCCGGTCAGCTTCCTCTGGCTGAAGATTACATTGACATCATGCAGGTCGGGACTCGTAACATGCAAAACTATGGCCTACTGCGCGATGTTGGCCGCACCGATACGCCCGTGCTCCTCAAACGCGGAATGAGCGCCACCCTTTCCGATCTGCTGCTGGCGGCTGAGTACATCATGTCTGCAGGAAATCACCGTGTGATCCTTTGCGAAAGGGGGATTCGCACCTTTGAAATGCACACCAGAAGCACGCTGGACATCTCGGCGATTCCGGTCATCCACCAATTGAGCCATCTTCCCATCATCGTGGATCCGAGCCATGCCATCGGTATTCGGGACAAGGTTGCGCCGCTGGCGCGTGCCGCGGTGGCGGCAGGCGCTGACGGATTGCTGATTGAAGCACACCACGATCCGGATAATGCTCTTTGTGATGGAGCCCAATCTTTGAAACTCGAGCAATTTGACAAGCTGATGGAGGAGCTGCGTCTGATTGCCGGCGCCGTCGGCCGAAGCATCGCAAGAGCTAGTCTGCCGGTCGCAACGGACCACTGACAGAATCCAGAATTCAGAATCCAGAAGACTCAACATTTGTGTCGGGCAGGCCCAGTAGATTGACTGGAAGCAGGCGCGGCTGGAGCGCCTCGAGTTTTCGTTGTTTGCACAATTATCCCGAGGAATTCTGGATTCTGAATTCTGGATTCTGTCAGTGGTCAGCTGAGAAACTCAGAACCTAGTCTCCCAACCTGTAATTCGGCGATTCCTTGGTCACGACCACATTGTGAACGTGGGACTCGCGCAGCCCCAGGTGAGTGACTCGAATGAAGCGGCTCTTGCTTTGCAGCTCGTTAATATTCTTGACGCCGCAGTAGCCCATACCGGCTCGAACTCCCCCAATCAGAATTGGGATCAGATTTTCCACGCTTCCTTTATAGGGGACGCGTCCTTCGATGCCTTCCGGGATCAGCTTGCGCTCGACATCCACGGTTTCCTGGCCGTAGCGATCGCCGCCTCCCTCGGCCATGGCTCCCAGAGATCCCATCCCGCGGTAGGTCTTGAAGCTGCGATTTTGATAAAAGACCAGCTCGCCGGGCGACTCGTCGGTGCCGGCAAACAGGTTCCCGATCATGACGCAGTCAGCACCGGCGGCTAGGGCCTTGGTGATGTCTCCTGAGTACTTGATTCCACCGTCGGCTATGACGGGCAGCTCCAGCTCGCGAGCCACCTTTACCGTCTCCATGATAGCTGTGATTTGAGGAACACCGGAGCCGGTGACCACGCGAGTCGTGCAGATGCTGCCCGGCCCCATGCCGACCTTGACCCCGTCCACTCCGGCGTCATGCAGCTCGCGGGCAGCCTTTCCAGTGGCGATATTGCCGGCGACCAGCGCGGCGTTCTTTAACCTCTTCTTGAGTTCCCAGACCGCCTTCAGGACGCGTCCGGTGTGCCCGTGAGCCGTGTCCATCACGATGACATCAGCACCGGCTTTTTCCAGCTCGCGGGCCCGTTCCAAAAAATCTCCGGTGGCACCCACGGCTGCACCCACCCGCAGGCGTCCAAGGGAATCCTTGGCGGCATTGGGATAGGCGATGACCTTCATGATGTCTTTGACCGTGATCAAGCCCTTTAGCCGGTATTCCTGATCCACCACCAAAAGCTTCTCGATGCGGTGTTCGTGAAGCTTCTTCTTGGCCTCTTCCATGGAAATCCCTTCGTCAACTGTGACTAGATCGTTTCTGGTCATGAGTTCCGAGACGGAGAGATCCAGGTTGGTTTCAAAGCGCAGGTCACGGTTGGTAAGAATACCCGTTAACTTCCCTTTTTTGTCAGTGATGGGAACGCCGGAGATCTTGTGCCGGCTCATCACCTCCAGGACGTCACGGATGCTGTCGTTCGGACGCATCGTTACTGGATCCACGATCATTCCCGATTCGGAGCGCTTGACTTTATCCACCTCAGCGGCCTGAGCTGCAATCGACTGATTGCGGTGAATGATCCCCACTCCACCTTGCCGGGCCAGAGAGATGGCCAACCTGGCTTCGGTGACGGTGTCCATTGCGGCGGAGGAAATGGGGATATTGAGGGGGATATTCCTGGAGAAGGTGCTGTGCAGGTCTACATCGCCCGGCAGAACGTCACTCTTGCCGGGCATCAGCAAGACGTCGTCAAATGTTAAGGCTTCGGGTATCTCCATGAACGGATTATATCCCACGGACCCCACGGATCACACGGATTTTTTCGCGCCATGTTCGCGTCTTTCGCGGGATAACACAACTCTCTTATACTGCAACTTCCCCAGGCTCCCAAAATTTAAAATGATCCCCAATTCCATTCCGGTCACAGCCAGGTACTGAACCAGCTGAGAAATGTCCCGCGAAAAACGCCAAGCTTCGCGAAAGGATCTGTGGGATGATCCGCGTGATCTGCGGGATCGTGTTAAAATCTAACTGCCATGCTCAATGTGATTTTGGCGAAGATTATCGGGAGCCACAACGAGCGCGAGTTGAAACGAATCCAGCCGCTCGTCGATCAGATGAACGAGCTGGAGAAGGAAATCTCCAAGCTCTCCGATACCGATCTAAAATCTAAGACCCCCGAATTCAAATCCCGCCTGAAAAACGGCGAATCCCTTGACGACATTCTCCCGGAAGCTTTCGCAGTGGTCCGCGAGGCCGGTCGGCGCACCATTAGTATGCGTCACTTCGACGTCCAGTTAATCGGAGGAGTCGTCCTTCACCGGGGCAAAATCGCTGAAATGAAGACCGGTGAAGGAAAGACCCTGGTGGCCACCCTTCCTGTGTACCTAAATGCCCTCACCGGAAACAGTGTTCATATCGTCACTGTCAATGACTATCTGGCGCGGCGCGATGCTGAGTGGATGGGTCCCATTTACAAGTTTCTAGGTCTGAGCGTGGGTCCGATCCAACACGACATGCCCGACGCCGATCGCAGGGCTGCCTACCAGGCCGATGTCACCTACGGCACCAACAACGAGTTTGGCTTCGACTACCTGCGTGACAACATGAAGTACTCGCTCGAGGACTGTGTGCAGCGAGGTCACCGCTATGCCATCGTCGACGAAGTGGATTCCATCCTCATCGACGAAGCTCGAACTCCTCTCATCATCAGCGGCCCTTCGGAAGAATCAACGGACAAATACTACAAAATTGACAAAGTGATCCCGCGGCTGGTGCGGGAACAAGACTTCAAAATCGATGAAAAATCCCGGACCGTAGTGCTCCAGGAATCGGGTATTGAGAAATCGGAGAGGTTGCTGGGCATAGACAACCTCTACGATCCCCGCAACATGGACCTGGTTCACCATATCCAGCAAGCGCTAAAGGCCCACACCCTTTTCAAGAGGGAGGTGGATTACATGCTCAAGGACGGCCAGGTCATCATCGTCGATGAGTTTACGGGGCGCCTGATGCCGGGACGCCGCTACTCTGACGGCCTCCACCAGGCCCTGGAGGCCAAGGAGGGTGTTCGGATCGAGCGTGAAAACCAGACCCTGGCCACCATCACTTTCCAGAACTACTTCCGTATGTACGAGAAGCTGGCCGGCATGACCGGAACCGCCGAGACTGAAGCCACAGAGTTCGAAAAGATCTACAAACTGGAAGTGATGGTTATTCCGACCAACCAAACGCTGATTCGGCATGAATATTCTGACGTGGTTTACCGCACGGAGCGGGAGAAATTTAATGCCGTTGCCGAGGAGATCAAGGAACTCAACGAAGCGGGGCAGCCCGTGCTGGTGGGGACCACTTCTATTGAAAAATCCGAGCGACTCTCGACCCTTCTGAAGCGCCGCGGCATCCGGCACGTGGTCCTCAATGCCAAGTACCACGAGCGAGAAGCGGAGATCGTCGCCCAGGCAGGGAAGAAGGGGGTGGTAACGATTGCCACCAATATGGCGGGGCGCGGTACGGACATCATTCTGGGTGGAAACCCCGAGTTCCAGGTCAAAATCAATCTAAGAGCTCGCGGCCTCAACCCGGAGGGCAGTGCGCAGGAGTATCGCAAAGAGCTGGACGGGCTTCTGCCGGCCTGGAAAAAAGAGCACGACGAGGTGGTCGGATTCGGTGGCCTCCATATCCTCAGCACGGAGCGGCACGAGGCCCGGCGCATTGACAACCAGCTGCGCGGTCGCGCCGGCCGCCAGGGAGATCCCGGATCAAGTCGCTTTTATCTCTCTCTTGAAGACGATCTGATGCGAATTTTCGGATCCGACAATATCTCGGCAATCATGCAAAAACTGGGAATGGAGGAGGGAGTTCCGATTGAATCCAAGCTGATTACCAAGCAGATCGAGCGGGCACAAAAGCAGGTGGAAGCCAGAAACTTCGAAATCAGGAAACATCTGCTCGAGTACGATGACGTCATGAACAAGCAGCGCAAGGAGATCTATCGATTTCGCCGGGAGCTGTTGGAAGAACAGGAGCAGAAGGACTACATTTTAGGCCTGGCTGAGGACATCCTTATCGAATTTCTAGATCTGTACGCCAATCAGGAGATCGATCCGGAGGATTGGGATCTGGAAAATCTGAAAGTCAACCTGCGCCGCGTTTATGGAATTGATTTGTCCGAAAGGGTCAATCAGTTGGCCCGCCCTGAGCTCGAAGAAGAGCTGCTCAATCAGATCAAGTCTAAGTATGAGGAAAAAGAAGGGCAGATCGGGCCGGAAATGATGCGATGGTACGAGCGCATGGTGATGCTGCAAATCGTCGACCAGCAGTGGAAGGATCATCTGCTGGCCCTGGACCATCTCAAGGAAGGTATCGGTTTGCGGGGGTATGGGCAGCGTGACCCGTTAGTGGAGTACAAGCGCGAGTCGTTCCAGCTGTTCGAAGAACTCTGGAACCGGTCCACTGAGGAAATGGTGAGGATGCTCTTCCTGCTGCGGCCTATCACCGAGGAAGACGAACGAGAGCTTTTGGGAGCTCGACGGCAGCAGCCGTTGAGCTATTCCGGACCCGAAGACACCGCCCAACCCGCTTGGCAGCGCAGCGAGCCCATGGATGAGCGAACTGCCGCCGCCGTGAAAACGGTGGTTCGAACTAGCCCCAAAGTGGGGCGCAATGATCCCTGCCCCTGTGGATCGGGGAAGAAATACAAGAAATGCTGCGGGAGGTAACCAGCTGACAACTGACAGAATTCAGAATCCAGAATTCAGAATCCAGAAGTCTCAACACTTGTGTCGGCCACGCTCAGTAGATTGACTGGAAGCAGGCAGGGCTGGAGCCTCGAGTTTTCGCTGTTTCCACGATTATTCCCGAAGACTTCTGGATTCTGGATTCTGAATTCTGTCAGTTGTGTTGTCAGCTGTCAGCGGATTTTTTCGACATCGCAGGCGTCCACTTCACAGGCGACGGCCTGTCGGATCAGATCAACCGACAAGATAAATCGGTAGGTGCCTTTTTTCTCGATCAGGATTCCCCGCAGGCCTGCCAGTGACCCTCGGATGATTTCTACCCGGTCTCCTTCTACGATGTACGGATACGGGTCGTAGGGCAAAGTGCCGAAGACCAGCTTTTTCACAGCCTGGATTTGCTCGTTCGGGATAGGAGCCGGCTCACCGTCGAACCCAATGATCCGGACCGCCGAGGGAACCTTCAAGATGTCCAGACGACGG
This sequence comes from Acidobacteria bacterium AH-259-L09, assembly GCA_027717875.1. The sequence continues at coordinate 13,504 of JALLOL010000008.1, forward strand.
TCTTGAATCAGGACGTGAGCGAAAAGATAACCCGGGAAAAGGGGGAACTGAACTTTCTTACGGCGGTCTTTCCATCTGGAGATGACCTCACGCAGGGGCAAAAAGCACTCGATTTGCTTTTGCCACAACTGCTCCGCTACGACTTTCTCGTGTCTTGACCGCGTATGAATGGCGTACCATCTAAGTTCCGGCTCTGACATGGCAAAAATTCCCGACTGCATGGGGCCGTGTCTTTAAAATTTAAATTTTAAAGACACGGCCCCATTTTCCCCTAAAACAGATTGTCTGTGTCGGCTTCCCCTCCGTTCGAGCCCAACGAACTTTCGATCGATTCGGGATCCTCTCCTGCTTCAAGCCGGTCCACCATCTCGTTGAACTCCGGACCCAGATCCTCCCCTACTTCGCTCCCCAGTTTCTTCATCATACGGGCCATTGATTTGGGATCGTTTTCGTCGAAATCGCCCCACTTGGACGGGTCGGCCATGCTCTCCAGGCGACTCTCCTCAGATCGAACCGTGGAAATCCGGGAGATCAGCTGCTCCAGCTTTGAACTCCCACAGCGGCACCGAGTGCCATCGGCATCGGAGATCCGCCAGAAAAAACGGGAAAAGCGTCGCCCACAATCTTGACAAAGGTATTCGTAGACCGGCATACGTTTGAATTATAAGACGTTGACGTGCCTGTGGCAATTCTGCCACAATTTGGGCCGCCCAAACTCATGTCCTACCGAGCAAAGATTCTCATCAAAGCCACTATTACTATCGCCTTGCTTTCATTTCTCGGTTATCAAATGGACTTGGGAAGGTTTGTCCAAATTCTTTCCTCGGCAAACCTGCTCTTTGTCCTGCTGGCGACCCTGGTACACATTGTTTCGGTTTTTCTGCTAGTGCTGCGATGGAGGATGGTTCTGCGCAACTTCGACATCTCCATCGAATTCGTACCGCTGACCAAAATCACCTTCATCGGATATTTCTTCAATCTGTTTCTCCCCTCAGGAATCGGCGGGGACTTTTTCCGCGCCTATTACCTGTCAAAGCGGAAAAACCGTGGGATGTCGACCACCCTTACCACAACCATTTTGGAACGAAGTGCCGGTATGTGCGCGCTGTTGGCGATTGGGACCTTCTTTGCCGCCACTCACAACATTGTGGTTGAGGGCGTGCCTCTGTTTAGTGTTTTTTTGTTTGTGATTGCTCTGTATGCCCTGGGGAATGTGGTCCTGTTTCATTCCTGGACACATCAGAGGATCAGCTCTTTTCTGAGAAAAAGAAAACTGGAGCAATGGGAAGCCAAGATGGAGCTGGTCTACCAGGGACTGAACACGCTCCGTAACAACAAGCGTACAATTGTCGCGGCCCTTCTCCTATCACTGGTCATCCAGTTTCTCGCCATTATAATCACTTGGATTGCAGCGCTGGCGATTGAAATTCAGGCTCCCTTTCGGATCTTTCTGATCTTTGTTCCGCTAATTAACCTTAGCATCATGGTTCCTGTGACCATCGCGGGCATCGGCTTGCAGGAGAGCCTCTACTATCTGCTCTTTTCGCAGATTGGGCTTCCTGCAGAGATGGCGGTGAGTCTGGGGGTGCTGGCTCGCTTGGTTTATATCCTGACTGCCATCCCCGGAGGCATCATCTACTCCCTCTATAAAAAGGAGGAACATCTGGACGAGATCCTGGCTGAGGCTGAGTCCTCATGAGGATATTGCTCACCGGGGGTGCGGGCTTTATCGGATCTCATCTCGCCCAGCGACTTCTTGAGCGCGAAGAGACCCTGATTATGGTGGATAACTTCAATGATTTTTACGATCCCAAAATCAAGCTGCGGAATGTAGAGAGGATCAAACAGAAAGGAGAATTCAAACTTTACCAGGAGGATCTGCTGAACCAGCGGGCTTTGCAGGAGATTTTTCAAAGGCACCAACCCGAGGCCATCATCCACCTGGCTGCCTACGCGGGAGTGCGTCCCTCGCTTCAAAACCCAGCACTTTACTCTGAAGTCAATGTGACCGGGACCACCCATTTGCTGGAGCTGGCCAAAGAATATGGTGTGGGGAACTTCATTTTTGGGAGCTCTTCATCGGTGTATGGGATAAACAACAAGGTCCCTTTCTGTGAGAATGATCCAATCGAACGGCCCATTTCGCCATACGCTGCCACTAAGCGGGCCGGGGAGCTTCTTTGTTTTGTCTATCATCAGAACTGTGGAATCCCCATCACCTGTTTGCGTCTTTTCACGGTTTACGGACCGCACCAGCGACCTGAGATGGCGATCCACAAGTTTACCCGCCGCATTGACCGAGGAGAAGAAATCGAGGTGTATCACCACGGGAAATCCCAGCGGGACTATACCTATATAGAGGACATCTTGCAGGGGATTCTCTGTGCGTTTGACAAGCCTGCTGGTTTCGAGATCTTCAACCTGGGAAATTGCAGGACGACTGTGCTGCTGGACTTGATTAAGTTGATCGAGGAAGCTCTCAAGAAGAAAGCCAGGATCCGCTTGATGCCTGCCCAACCCGGCGACGTCCCTATCACCTGCGCTGATATCTCCTGGGCCAAGGAGAAGCTGGGCTATTCTCCTGCCACACCGATAGAGGAAGGCGTGCCGCGGTTCGTTGAGTGGTACCTGCGAAACGCTGACAGCTGACAACAAACAGAATTCAGAATCCAGAATTCAGAATCCAGAAGTCTTCGGGAATAATCGTGCAAACAACGAAAACTCGAGGCTCCAGCCCTGTCTGCTTCCAGTCAATTACTGAGCGTGGCCGACACAAGTGTTGAGTCTTCTGAATTCTGGATTCTGAATTCTGGATTCTGTTTGTTGTCAGTTGTCAGCTGTCAGCTGGTAAACGAACACGCGGTTTTCGCGCTCCGCCGTCACGTACGCAAAGCGGTTATCGGGTGAGAGATCAATGTCGATGGGCTTCTTCCCCACCGCGACGCTGGTAATCTTTTCAAAGCTCGGCGAGAAAACAGAGAGCCGGTTATCTCCCGTTTCCACCACAAAGATGGACCCGTTTGAGCCCACTGCGACTGAAAAAGGCTTGGAACCGACGCGAACACGCCGGACTTCCGTGAGGTCGATCAAATCCACCACAGAAATATCATCTGTTCCGCTGTTGGAGACATACAAAGTATTTCCGTCCCGAGAAATGGCCACACCGTCGGGGGCGAGTCCCACTGGCAGTTGCTGAACCAGTTCACGGCTGGCCGTGTCGATGACGTAAAGATCATTGGAGCCCCCACACACCACAAAAAGACGATCACCGAGCGGAGAGACGACGGCTGCCAGCGGTCGGACACCAATTTCCACTTCTCCAAGTATTCGGTGAGTGGCCGTATCGATGAAGTCGATCCGACCGATCTTGCCCCTTCCATAGTTAGTGACAAACGCCTGAAACCCTTTGGGAGAGATGGCGATGTTGCTGGGCATACCTCCCACTTTGATGTCGTCCAGAATCTCGTAGGTCTCCGCGTCGATCACCTTGACCAGTCCGTTCCCGAGATTGGTGACCAGGATCTTGTCCCCGGCTGGAGTGACGGCGATACCGACCGGTTCGTGCCCCCCATAAAAGCGTGCCTTGTTGCGGTTGGTCTTGATGTCGATCACCGAGATCTCATCGGACGCGAAGTTGGTCACAAAGAGGTGACGGCCGTCCGGGCTAATGGCAGCATAGGTGGGGGCTTTACCCACCTTTAGTTTGCGGACTTGAGAAACCCGCATCGCTGACACGCCGGCCAGCACCACTAGTATGAGAAACGCCGTTCTCTTAACTTGAGAACTCCTTGTCATGATGATCAAGTCTAGATGTTAAGGTTCCAGATTACAAGTTTCAGGTTGGAAAGTTGAAGAGTTGGAAAGTTGAAGGTTACTTCATTTCTCAACCTTCAACCTCCAACCTTCAACCTATAACCTGAAACCTGAAACCTGGAACCTGGAACTTTCAACCCGCGGCGCATGCAGCATGCCGTGACCGTATTTCTCATGAGTTGGGCAATGGTCAGAGGACCAACCCCACCAGGCACGGGAGTCACGGCGGCTGCAACCCCAATTGGATCCCGAGGATGGACATCGCCCACGAGAGTGTAACCTTTCTCTTTGATCTTGGTGATCCTTTCCGAGTCCTCTCCAAATAGATGGATGCCTTCCTCTGGAGTTTCGATTCGGTTTTGCCCCACATCGATGACGACGACTCCCTGTTTTAGATAGTCTCGGGTCAGTAAAGCAGGTCTTCCCACGGCGGCCACCAGGATATCTGCTCGGCGACATACGGCAGCCAAGTCGCGAGTTCGCGAGTGGCAGAGGGTGACGGTTGCATGCTGGTGAAGAAGCAAAAGCGCCATTGGTTTGCCCACGATGTTGCTGCGCCCAACAACGACGGCTTCTGCACCCTTGATGGTGATCTCCTCCTTCTTCAGCAAATACATGATCCCCAGAGGAGTACAGGGAGCGAGGCCGACTTTTCCCGAGCAAAGCTTGCCCACATTCTCCGGATGGAAACCGTCTACATCTTTATCGGGATGGACAGCCGACAGGATGATTTCCTCCTTGATGTGATCAGGCAAGGGGAGTTGGACGAGAATCCCGTCGATCTCATCCGCTCGGTTGAGCCGATCAATGACCTCCAGCAGTTTGTCCGTGGTGGTTTCGCTTGGAAGCTCAATGGTCTCGGAATGCATTCCCAGCTTCTTGCAGGTGTGGGTCTTGCTGCCCACATAGACTCGAGAAGCAGGGTTTTCACCTACCAGGACCGCGGCCAGACCGGGCACCAGGTTTTGTCGGTGGAGCTTCTGGAGCTCTTCGGAAACTTCCGCCTTGATCTCCTCAGCCACCCTCTTGCCATCCAAGATCCGCGTTTGCATCGCAAACCGATGTTAACAGAAAAGCGGAGCGCTTAAAGCTGACAACTGACAACAAACAGAATTCAGAATTCAGAATTCAGAATTCAGAAGTCTTCGGGAATAATCGTGCAAACAACGAAACTCGAGGCTCCAGCCCTGTCTGCTTCCAGTCAATCTAGTGAGCGTGGCCGACACAAGTGTTGAGACTTCTGGATTCTGACTTCTGGATTCTGAATTCTGTCAGCTGTCAGTTGTTAGTTGCTAGGGGTAGATCCGGTACAGCATCCGGGGGAAGGCGATGGTTTCGCGGACGTGGTCGATGTCGCAGATCCAGCCCACTAAGCGCTCGATGCCCATCCCGAAACCGGAATGGGGCACGCTTCCGTACTTTCGCAGGTCGAGGTACCACTGGAAAGGCTCCATGGGAAGATTGTGCTCCTTGATCCGTTTGACCAGCAGATCGTAGTCGTGGATGCGCTGGCTGCCTCCGACGATTTCTCCATAACCTTCCGGGGCCAGCATGTCCATGCAGAGTGCGAGCTCTGAATTCTGCGGATCGGGCTCCATGTAGAAGGCTTTGACCGCCTGGGGGAAGCGGTGGACTATGACCGGTTGCTCGAAGTGGTTGGAGATGATGGTTTCATCAGTCCCACCAAAATCGGAGCCACGCGGGGTTTCGGTTCCCTCTTTTTCGAGAATGTCAAAAGCTTCGTCATAGCTGATACGCGGGAAAGGAGTATGGGCCTTTTCCAGCAGGGTGGTATCACGTTCGAGGGTTTTCAGCTCCTCTTTGTTTCTGTCGAGAACCCATTGAACAATGTAGGAGACACACTCTTCGGCCAGTTTCATGATGTCGTCCAGGTCGGCATAGGCCACCTCCGGCTCCACCATCCAGAACTCCATCAAGTGGCGGCGAGTTTTGGATTTTTCCGCCCGGAAGGTAGGGCCGAAGCAGTAAGTCTTCCCAACCGCCATGCAAGCTGCTTCGTTGTACAGCTGACCGCTTTGTGTGAGGTAGGCCTTCTCGTCGAAATAGTCGATTTCAAAAAGGGTGCTGGTCCCTTCACAGGCTGCCGGGGTAATGATGGGTGTGTCTACCAAGACGAAGCCGCGGTCGTCAAAGAAACCCCGGCAAGCTCTGATAATCTCACTGCGGAGCTTTAGGATGGCGTGCTGACGCGAGGAGCGCAGCCACAGGTGACGGTTTTCCATCAGGAAAGCGGTACCGTGCTCCTTGGGGGTGAGGGGATACCCCTCGGCGACTTCTACCACTTCCAGATGCGTGACATCCATCTCGAAGCCGCCGGGAGCGCGGTCATCTTGTCTGATCATTCCAGTAACGATCAGAGAGGATTCCTGTGTCAGCGTATCGCTGGCTTCAAAAACCTCCGGCTGGACATTTTTCTGAAACACGACCGCCTGGAGAATCCCAGTTCCGTCTCGCACCAGCAAAAAACGCAGCTTTCCCTTGTGGGTCTTGTTGTAAAGCCAGCCTTTGACTGTGACTTCCTGGTCGACGTGCCCGGCGACGTCCTCGATATAAACGTGAGGCATGGGAATACCGTGCTTTCTTGGGGGGTCAGACCTTGAGTTTTTCGTTTTTGGGTCCAAAAACGAAAAACTCCCCCCCCCCAACTCACTCTCTACGATGCATTGAATATACGGAAATTCAGGGATGGCTTTCAAGGAAAGGAGGGCACGGTGCAGCGAACCTTCCATATATTGCTCATAGATGAAATGGCCGCGCACCACAATCTGGTAGCCGTAGGTTCCGAGAGCTTTAAGCAAGCGCTGAATGCACATTAGATGAAACTGGCGATCGAAGTCTTCCACTTCTGCGCAAAGCGGAGCTCGATCCAGATAGTAATCTTGGCACCCCTCGATTTCATCCGCATCCAGTTCGATGGAGTCTTTCAGCAGTGACGCCAAATCGTAAGAAGGGGGACCCCAGCGGGCATCCTGAAAGTCGATAATATAGAGATCACTCTCTTTCAGCATAAGGTTGCGCACGTGATAGTCGCGGTGGCAGAGCAAACGGGAAAAACGAGCCAGTTCAGCTGCCAGTCTGGCGAAGTCTTCCGTCAGGCGATCTTCATCTTGCAGTTCCAGCTTTCGATAGTTGCCCAGGTAGTGACGACGAAAGAAACCGAGTTCCCAGTTCAACTTTTCTTCGTTGAAGGCCAGCCTTGAAGCCTCATATTCCGCCTTCAATGCTTTTGTTCCCTTTTGCTGAATGGCAACAATGTGGTCGATTGCCTGGCGAAGGAGACTCCTTCGTTCATCTTTTTTTGCCGTCAAAAAGCGATGCTGGAGGGATTCGTTTCCCAAGTCTTCCTGGAGAACGATGCCCAGCTTTCCATCCATGGCAATGATTTCCGGGACGGGGAGACCAATCTCACGGAACAGATCGTAGACTTCCCGGTAGCTGAAGTGCTCGGGGTCAAAAGGCTCCGGGTAGACCGCCAGAATAAAGGACTGGTTCGACTCGGCAGCATATCGAAAATATTGGCGGGCCGAGGCGTCTCCGACCAGTTTACTGACGTTGTAATGGTTGTATCCGGGACGGAGCTCTCTGCGGATAAATTCCATTAAGCGCTGCTGGATGGGCGGAAACTCTGTCTTGTTTTCTGTCATAACGGCCAAATAAGATAGTTTTCCTTAACCCATGCGCCAGCCGCCAATTTCTCCTCAGTTGTCCCCCGCAAGGGAGTGACGATCGCATTCCTGAGATGGGTCTCTGGCGCCAGCTCCACGCCGTCAGCGATTATAACATTGCACAAGGACGAGTTTTGGCCCACTCTGACCCGATCCCAGAGTATGGAATTTTCCAAAAAGCTCGTGGTATTCAGCTCAACAGACAGGCTCGCCACCACTCCACGATAGGGGAGACGGGTCTCAGCCTCGATCAGATTTTCCAATCCTTTTCTTTTCAGGACTTCCAGCGACTTTGACAGATATCGCTGCGGGGTACTGCATTCACACCAGTCGGCTTGGCTAACAAAACCCCGCACGGAATGACCTTCCTCGATCAGTCGGGGATAGAGATCCTTGACGGTGTCGGAGGGAGCGTCGGGAATGAAATCAAAAATTTCAGGCTCAAGGATATGGACTCCAGTGAAGACATAAGGCAAGTCAGAATTGATTTTTTGTTTTCGGCTTCCAAACCGGGTGATGTTGTTTTCCTTGTCCATAAAGACGGAACCATAGGAATCCCCTTCTGAGTAGGGAACCAGAAGCAGTGTGACAATGGACTCCCTTTCGTGGTGAAAGCAAATGGCACGCTGCAGGTCTTCTTCAAAATAGATTTTTCCGTTGCAAACCACGAAGGTGTCACCGGCCAGAAAGTCCCGAACCTTGCCGATGGCACCAGCCGTCCCCAGGATTTTATCCTCGTGGGAGAAAACGATTTGAGGCGGCGCCTGATCTTCCGTTTTCATGGCCTCGACCGCCTCTGTAATTGAATTGGGTAAATGGTGCAAATTGACCACAATGTCTTGGACATGAGCGCGCTGCAAGAGTTCCAGGGAATAATGGATGAAAGGGCGATTGAGGAAGGGCACAGCCGGTTTTGGGCGGAAGGCGGTGAGAGGATAAAGCCTGGTTCCCAAGCCGGCGGCCAGAATCATGGCTTTCATGCTTCTATGTTTCAGGTTTCGGGTTGCAAGTTTAGCTGTGAGCTCTTGAGCTTTGATTTGTTTCTCATTGTCAGCTGTCAGTTGTGTCATCAGCTGGTCAGCTGGCCTCTCTATTGCTCTATTGTTCTATTGCTCTCGGCGCGTTGCGCCGATCTGCGGTCTGTGGTTCATCTGCCGACAGCATCTCCACATAATTCTTGCGGATGAACAGTTCGGGAGCCCAGCCGAATTTTGCCGCCACTTTCTCAATGAGGTCCGTACTTCCCTCGAGTTCCACGAAGGCGCCAATTCGAGTTTCGTCAAGACAGATCTCGATTTCTTGCTTGTCTAAAGACAGCTCGTAAATCTCACGAAACTTCGAGTATTCAAAGTAGACGTTCATACCCAGAGCCTCGAGAATTTCTTGCATGGCTTCCGGATCGTTCACGGGGGTCTCCAGTTCTTCCCGTTTCTTGTAAAGAGGGTCGTCTTGAATTTTTGCTTTGAAAGTGAGGGTGGCTTGCTCACCGTAGGTGCGAAGCCGCACGGCACAACCGGCGGCTTCCAGCTTTCGGTCGGAAAAATCAAACAGTAAATTCTCCTCCTTTCGCCTTGACGAGACACAGCAAGCCCCCAGTTCGGTCAGTCGAGTACGAATTCGGTCTAGATCCTTCTGTGAAATCCGGATCTTGACCTCAGTCTCCAGAGCCATCGATCACTTTTTTGAGTTCTGAGTTTTGACTTCTAAGTATCTAAGTTTTGAGTCTTAAGTTTTAGGTTCCAAGTCCCAGGTTCAAGGCCAGGTTGAAGCTTTAACAATTCCCTCCGAATTTCTGAATTCTGAATTCTGGATTCTGAATTCTGACTCCTCCCGCCTCAATATAACAAATACCTCCGCCGAATCTCCCCAAACTTTTCAAGCTCACTTGCCCATGACTCCTCCAATTCCTCCAGACTGGCACCTGCTTCGATTTGCTTTCGCACCTGGTCGGTTCCACAAAGGATGTCAAAGGGGAGCTTTTCATGTTCATACTCGTAAGGTGGCGCCTTCCATTGGAAGTGATCTTCTCCCATTTCTCGATAAACTTTCAGCAGGGCCAGCCCAGTCCGAAAGGGTCGGAATATTTTACGATTCAGGACGTGAATTTGGACTCCTCCAACCATCTGTTTGGACCATTTGTGAAAAGTCGGGACAAAGTAGAGAGGGCGAAAGACGGTGCCGGGGAGATCCATCTGGCTCAAGCGTCTCACCATTTCATGGGGTTCAACCCAGGGGGCGCCGCTGAACTCAAAGGGCCGGCTGGTCCCTCTCCCTTCGGATATGTTCGTTCCCTCGAGCAGGCACATCCCGGGATAAACAATTGATGTATCAACCGTGGGGATATTGGGAGACGGAAGCACCCAGGGCAGAGCGGTGTCTTCGAAAAACATCTCTCTTTTCCATTCACGCATTTTTACGACTTGAAGTTCGCAATTAATATGGAACTCCTGGTTGAAATAAAGCGCCAGTTCTCCCACTGTCATACCGTGGCGAACAGCCAGAGGATAGAGCCCGACGAATGAGCTGAAGTTCGGATCGAGAACGGTCCCTTCCACATCGATCCCGTTAATCGGGTTGGGACGATCCAGAACAATGAATGATTTACCCCGCTCGCGGCAGCTCTTCATGGCCAGAGCCATGGTGTAAATAAAAGTGTAGTAGCGGGCGCCGACATCCTGAAGATCAAAAATGACCGTATCGACATTCGCCAGCATCCTTTCAGCCGGGCTTCTTCTGTTGCCGTAGAGACTGTAGACAGGAAGTTGGGTCATCAGGTCTCGGTAATCCTCCCATTCAATCATGTTGTCCTGTGTTTCTCCCCGAACGCCGTGTTGAGGCCCCAGGATCGTGGTTAACTCAATTTCAGGATGATTGAAGAGAAGATCGAGCGTGTGTTCCAGTTGGGAGCTTACTGAGCTAGGGTTGACGATGATACCGACCCGCTTGCCCTTGATCAGGTCGAGCCGCTCTTCAAGGAAGACTTCCAGGCCGGATTTTACGGAAGCCATCTAGATTGTTCCCCATGCCGTCATTATAGGTTTCAGGTTTCAGGTAGGGGCGCGCCGGTGGCGGGCCCGAGCCGAACATTAGACGAGAAGCCAACGGTTCGGGCCAGCCACCGGCTCGCCCCTACTTGGCTCCTGACTCCTGGCTCCTTCGGCGTGTAGCGCCGTAGAGCTGATCAGCTGCGTAGAACTGCAGCGGTCTGGCAAAGGGAATGAGTTCCAGTTCAGCGGCTAGCTCAAAGAAGGTTTGCAGGCCCCGCAGATTAGAGTCGTCCAACGAATAGTTGAGATTTTCCAATATGTACTTGCGTATTTCTGCAGCCGGAACCCCGAGCTTTTCCGAGTAGACTCGAGCAATCGAATCAATTTCCTTCAGCCCTTGTTCCCGGGATAGATAGAAAACTTGAGCTTTCTCTCCAAGATTGACTCCCGAACGAAGGGCCCAAAAAGCAAAGACGAAGGGTAAACCCGTAAAGCGATGCCATTCACTTGCCAGATCATAGATAAAGAAAGTGCTGCGCGAAACTTTCAGAGCTGGATTTCCAATGACCAGGGCAGCGTCGTCGTGTTCCAGCATTTTCTCCGGATCTGGAGACTCCTGATGATAGGTCACCGAATGTCGACCGTAGAACTTGTGAAGAAGGATCTTAAGAAGAGCCACAGAGGTTCGGCTTGAGGAATCGACCGCCACGCTGGACACTTGCGTGAGAGGCACTTTACTGACGAACAAAACGCTTTTCACCTGGCGCTTGGAGGCAACGGCGATGTCAGGTAGGACCAGCAAATCAGGGATCCTCTGATATTCGATTACCGGGATCAATCCGATATCGGCCTCCCCAGTCGAAAGATGTCTTGCGCATTCCGAAGGGACATCAAAGAGAATTTCAAAGACGTCCTGGTAGGGGCCGTTTAGAAATCCCCATCCCAAGGGCACAGAATTCAGATACTCGATGAAGGACACTCTCAGTTTCATAGCGGCCCCGGTGGTGGGATGATAGCAGACAACAACTGACAACTGTCAGTTGCAGTCGTAGTTTTTCCGGCTTGAACGTTGTAGAGGAAGGATGAACGAACAAGTATTCAGCTGTCTGGCGCTGAGCCTGGTTCCAGGTTTGGGCCCGTCCCGGCTTCACCAGCTCATTCAAGAGTGCGGGTCACCCATGGAATTGCTCAAGCTTTCTCCGGCTGAACTCGCTCGGTTCCAAGTCTCTAGGGAAGCCCGAGCCTTCATCTCCAGCGCGTGTGCACTGCGAGCTGCAGAAAAAGCCATTCAGCAGGCCAATGAGAAAGGAATCCGTCTCTTGTCGATTTTCGATGATGAGTACCCACACCTACTCAAGCAAATTTTCGATCCGCCGCTGGTTCTCTACTGTCTGGGAAACCTTGCGGCTCTTCGTCATCCTTCGATTGCCGTGGTGGGTTCGCGCCGCTGCTCGGTGTATGGGAAAGAGGTGACTCAAAAGATCACCCGGAAACTCTCGTCAATGGGATTGTGCATCGTGAGTGGTTTGGCCCGAGGAATTGATTCTCAGGCCCACATCGGGGCTCTGGATGGGGCAGGGGCAACCGTGGCCGTTTTGGGAAACGGCGTTGACGTCATATACCCAAGGGAAAACCGCCGGTTGTACCAGCGGATTTGTCGGGATGGATGCGTAATTAGCGAGTTTCCCTGCGGCAGTTTTCCGGCACCGCAAAATTTCCCAATTCGCAACCGGGTTATCAGTGGTCTGTGCTACGGTACGGTGATTACGGAAGCATCAGAGTTTTCGGGTTCACTGATTACGGCCCGGCTGGCATTGGAGCACAATCGTGAACTGTGGGCGGTCCCTGGAAACATCACCAGCCCTGGAAGCTATGGTCCAAACTATCTGATCAAGCAGGGTGCGAAGATTGTTGTGGACAGCCAAGATATCCTGGAAGAATTACCGCCCTACGTCTTAGATTTGCTGATTGCCGAAATGTCCCAATCGCCGCCCCATTCTGGGGAGCCGTTGACGCAAGCTGAAGAAGCGGTTTTGAAGCTCTTATCGACGGATGCACCCACTCATTTTGATGGGCTCCTGAACCGGTCCGCGCTCCATCTCTCTGAATTAAACGAAGTCTTGTTAGAACTTGAAATGAAAGGACTTATCCGGCAATTGCCCGGACGCCAGTTTAGCCGAAAGCTCTTGTGAGGGGACAGGAGACAGGAGTCAGGAGCTAGGAGCCAGGAGCTAGGAGTCAGGAGTCAAAATGATGTGCGTCTGGGCTATGAGCTGTT
>JALLOL010000080.1 GCA_027717875.1 Acidobacteria bacterium AH-259-L09
CTTTGGGCATCGTCCGGGGGAGCGGCCACATCGGCCGGAGCCGGAATGTCCTCAGCGGCCCAAAACATCCCGCTGCAAATCACGAGGATGGCCAATGTTATGAGCGGTCTAATCATCGTTTTCTTCATCTTCATTAGATTAATACTGATCTTGTCCCGTTCCTCTCAGAGGAATATATTAACCTGGGAGCGGAAAAGGAGTCAACAGAGTGTTTCTGTGGGATATGGGATGAGTACGAGGGTGACGGACCGTCGTGAAGCGCTTCGATTGGACGCCTTTATATGGTAGGTAAAATACCCCCATTCGCCCCGCGCCACTCCCCAAGCGGCGTTCTCGTTTCTCCGCGGTGGACAGGATTGTCGTGGTCACCGGCAAAGTGACATCCCATTAAAGTGCGTGGCATAGGAGAGTACCCGATGTATTGTTTCCAATCCTCTTGCTTCTTGGAGAAACTTTGGCTCACAGTCCTGCTCGCCTTTGGGTTTTTCATGACCCCGCTGTGCGCAGAGGAGCCGATTCTGCTGGTTTCCCAGAAGGCAGCCAGTTCCGTTGCCTTCTATACGTTTGAGGGGAGACTCCTGAGCACGGTCCCCGTAGGCCTGCACCCTCATGAGATTGTTCTCTCCCGGGATGGCGCCCACCTGTACGTGACCGATAACGGAACCATGTCTATCGGGCAGGCGGGTGAGGGTGGCAATACGGTGTCCATCATCGATGTTCGATCCCGAAAACGCACGGGCACGGTCTCGTTGGGAAGGTATCATCGCCCCCACGGAATTGACGTGCACCCACGAACCGGACATGTTTTCGTTTCCACCGAAAACCCGGACCAGCTGATCGTGATCGATCCCGAATCCCGGGAAATCGTACGCCGCTACGATACGAAGGGTCGCACTTCACACATCGTTACCCTGAGTCCGGACGGCGAGTGGGCCTACGTGAGCAACAGCCGTTCAGGCAATGTCTCTGCTATTGAGCTCTCCAGCGGGGAGGTTACCCTCATAGTCTCCGGCGATCGGCCCGCCGGGAGCGTGATAAGCAGGGACGGCAAACGTCTCTATGTAACCAATCGGAACTCCAACACTATAGCCATCATCGACACCACCTCAAAGAGTCGCCTGGGCCTGATTCAGACGGGCCGGGACCCGGTTCGAGTGGCGCTCTCTCGCGATGAAAAGACGCTGATCTATGGTCTGGGTAAAGACCACAAGGTGGGATTTGCAGAAATTCAAACACGCCGCGAGGTGGCTCTGGTCGATCTGGACGGTGCCCCCGTCTCCATGAATCTTTCCGCAGACGGGCGTTGGGCGCTAACCGCTGCCCAGCAGGAGGATACCGTCTACCTGGTCTCTGTTGAGGGGCGGAAGTTGGTGCGCAAGTTCAAGGTTGCTTCCGGTGCGGGTCCCGATCCCGTGGTCCTGGTGGGACATCAGTAGAGTCACAGAGCTACTGGGGAGCCCAGAAGGTGGGAGATAGGGATTGAAGAGCCGCTTCTGTGGACCGGCAATTGGCCGGCATGGAATGTGGCACCTGATGGGAAAGGGTTTGTTGTTATCCGGGAGGATGCACGGGAAGGGGACAACCTTAACCACCCTGTCATCGTCCTCAACTGGTTTGAGAACTCAAGCGGCTGGTGCCGACGGAGTGATTCGGACTCCGAGATGTTGGACAGTACCTCCACCTATTCTCACTGCCAGAAGTTACCCCCAGCAAGACGCAAAAACAGGGATGGGATTTCTGGTCGAAATCGCAGCATTATATCTGGTGGCTCTCTGCTGTGAATGGGGGATAGCTGTCCCCAATTCTTGTCTTGGGTAGACAGCTCCTGGCTGGGGCAATTCAATGAGGATGTGTGAGGACAGGTGAAGCCCTATTGGTGAAGGGCATCCTACCCGTCCCTGACAGTGCGTTGTGTCCTGGGTGTGTTTGATGTTTTGGTGATTCTGGGGAGCAACCTGCACGTGAGAAACGCACAGGCCCTAAAACCCTAGCGCAGGTCATGGATCAGTTGTTCATTTGACTAAACCCGTTGGGGGCATGACCGTGACCGAGAACAGATCTAAGCGAGAGCTGCTCTAACCTCATCGAGAAACTTTGGCACTTTTTCTCTGGGGTCTCCGGCTCCTAAAGTTTCAATGGGTATGTATCCTCGGTAATCCGCATTTCTCAGGATTCTTACAATCTTCTTCAGATCTGTCTTTACTTCCTTTGCCTGCATGGTCAGATTTTCCTTGATCTGCCAGGTAACAGCGTAAGGCGCAACCTTCGCAATGTCTTCGTATGGGTCCGCTGTTCGAAAGCTTCCGATGTCCAGATTGACTCCTGACCACTCGGAATCAACCATCCTTAGAATCTTCAAGGTGTGTTCAGCTGTTTTGATGAATTCAGCGTGGTTCTGCAAAACCACCATGACCCCATACTGACCGCCGTATTCAGCACATTCTTTGATGCTGCCCGCCACCCATTCATCAACCTGTTCCTGGCGATATCCCTCCGGCACACCCCGGCCGGCGAATACTCGAAGCACTGGAGCCCCCAGCCTGGCAGCGCATTCGATCCACTTCTTCACCAGCGCGATATCCGCCTTCCTTTTATTTTCGTCAGCGGTCGTAAAATCATTTCTCACCCCGGTTCCGCTGATATCAAGTCCGAGCAGAAAAGCTTTGCGTTTAATCGAATAAAGGTAGCTGTCGTCCGGAGTATCTGGATAACCCGGGAAATAGTAAGCGGTCGGATCAACGGCTTCAAAGTCCAATCTGGCACAGAATTCGACTACCTCCTCCAGCGTCATCTGTCCGCTTCTGAGCAGTCTGTTAAACGAATATAGATTGCAGCTGACCTTCAACTTTGCTCCTCCAGTTCGCTTGACTTTCGTCTGGGAAAAGCCTGGGCCACTCTTAAGAGCAACTCCGGAAGCCACAAGGGCAGGAATGAGTTTGGAACTCTTCAAGAATCTTCTTCGATTGATCTCTTTTTCCATGACTTCAGACCTCTGGTTAGAAGGCGATTTTGCCCCGGGGGGGTTCTTTATAACGCTACGAATCATTAATAGCCAAGACTTTCCAAGCATTCGGGCATGGAGTTGCGGCCACCAGGGAAACGGGACTCCCAGTTTCGGCGATTCCGATTGCCCTCCGACGTGGTCATTTCACCGGATGGCTCACGCATTATTTATCTTGCCACCAACAGCCAGGCAGCTCCAAGTGTGGTCGATGGATCAGCTCGAAGCCACACTGCTCAGAGGTGCTGATGGCATCATCGTCCTCAACTGGTTTGAAGACCTCAAACGCCTGGTGCCAACGGGGGAGTGACCGCAAGATCAGGCTCCATATGGTGGCTAGAACAGCCCCATCCATTCTGAAAATATAAAAGATACGGACCTCGCTTCTAGAATGTTGCGGAGAGATATGAGGTTTCCCGCAACCACTAGAATTGTATTGGATTGGATTTGCATTGTGAAACGATCGAGATGTCCGTGGTCCGGGAGGGAGAAGAGATCTTTAAGCTGAAGGTCCCAACCGAGGAGCACCATTTGAGGGAAGCCATCGCCAGCCTGATAGGTCCGGAAAAGGCGCGGGAGCTGAGAAGCCTGACCCCATTGACTCCAAATCAACGTAACCCGCATTATTCACAAATTCTCTACTGCAGCGACCAAATCATCCGCCGATGCAGTAGAGTCGCTCTGAGAAATGCGGGTTAAGCTTGCCAGTAGCGGGTTAGATTTGCAACAACCGGCCCAGGGCTTCCATCACCTTGGGATCAAACTTCCCTCTCTCCGTATCCCTTCCCATCTCTGCGAAAGCGGCGCGGTAGTCCCATCGATCTCGGTAGGGGCGCCAGGACGTGAGCCCATCATAGGTATCTGCCACAGCGACTAGACGAGCACCCAGCCGTATTTCCCCACCCGAAAGACCGGTCGGGTAGCCCGAGCCATCGAATTTCTCGTGTGTGGCCTTGATGATTTTGAAAAGACCCTCATCCCGATGGCCCATTTTTTTCAAGAGGTGGACCGATTCCAGGCTGTGTTTGGCGACTTCTTCCAACTCAGCCTTACTCAATCCCCCGGGCCGGTTGAGGAGATGGTGGGAGACAATCGCCTTTCCGACGTCCGCCAGATAGGCGGCCTGCAGAATTTCTACTTTCTCTAGATCGGTTAGGTCAAATGCGTCGGCCAGGGCGTAAGAGAGAAAGCCGACCACTCGGGAATGGCCGATTGACCCATCGGTTGCTTCCACAGGCAGAACAGTATCTTCGGGGTACTCCAACGCCTTCTCCACTTCCTCGTGATACTGCTCATAGAGCGACTGGGGAATTTTCTCCCTATCCATTAGAGGGTTCCTTAGATCCACGATCTCGTATAGGCGAAGCGCCTTTTTCCTTCCTCGAATAGAGACCGCATCTATTTCTTTCATCTTCAAAGTGGTCTCGGCATAAGCCAGCTTGATCTTATCGTCCTTGGGATCTATCTCAAGTACTTGTATGAGCTGCTCATGGGCCTGCAGGATGTGATTGCCCTCCAAGAACAGTAACCCGACTTCTTTCATTAATTCCACATCGTCTGGGTTTTCGTCCAGAAGCTGAGAGTAATGGGCCATTTTCTTCACAAAGCCACGATCTGCCGATTCACCGAAGGACAAAACAGTCTTTCTTCGCCCTTCGACAAAATAGCTGACCTGCTCGTAGGTCGAGGAGTCAACGGTGACGCTTCCAGGCGTGGACAGCTCCTGAATCCGCGCGGCCACGTTGACCGCGTCGCCAATAGCGGTGTAGGTCTGTCGTTGGCTGCCGATCATTCCAATGATGGGTTCTCCGGTGGCGATGCCGATGCGCATTTGCCAGGGAAACTTTCCATTTGTGCCAACTCGTTCTTGCATTTTGAGGCCGGCAATAACCGCTAGTAAGGCATGTCGTTCGTAATCGATGGGAGCCCCGAACTCGGCCATGATTCCGTCACCAAGATACTTGTCGATATGGCCGTGGTAATCCAAAAGCACTACTTCCATTTCCTGCAGCAACCAGTTGAGGTCGGTGATCACCACCTCTGGTTTTCTTTCCTCGGAGAACTGTGTGAAGTCTTTCACATCGGAGAAGAGAACACTGATTTTTCTTTTCTCCGTGCGAAGGCGTTTCTCAATGATTAGCTTGACGACAGAGTGATCCATGGTGGAGTAGAGGGCATCTTCCAGTTTCTTCTTCAGCTCCTCGATGGCCGCCTTTGATTTCTCGAGACTTTCGGTTCTCTCCGCCACCTTTTGTTCGAGATTCTCGGCGTAATCTCTAAGCTCCTTGTCAGTCGCTTCAATTTTGGCTTTTAAGCGCGTGGTCAGCTTTCCCACCATAGTCGCTGTCAGAATCAAAAAACTGGCCCAGGTAAGGATATTCATCCACAGGTCCCATTCCGTAAAGCTCGGCATGTAGGACTTGGCAAAGAGACAGGCGTAGATGACCACCGTCAATGTACACAGGACGGCGCCCAGAACAGCTTTGCGGAGGCTCAGATAATAGGCTGCATATAAGATCGGAATGAAATAGAAATTCAGAAAAGCTAGCTTGTGCTCGATCAAGTAATTGATGCTGGCGACACTGACCAGAATGACCAGAACAAAGGTCTGCTCAGAATTCTTAATGAGGTAATTTTTGAGATTTTCCATCAATCGCCGCTAGACGAGCCTTCAATTACGCCTGTTTGTTCAAGTAACTGATTCCTTGGTACAGTCCCACCCCGCTCTCGTGAGTCTTGTAATCGGTATTGTCCAAGGCATGAACTGCTGGTGCGTAACCAGTAAAACCGCATCCGGTGTCGATGATGGGCGTCCGCGCTCCTTTACCGGGGCGCCCGCCTTATGGGATTAGAAGGGCAAAACTTTGTTCATCTCTCATATCGGCCTCCCACTAGCCTTTGAACGATGAAATTGACTCATTAGTCACAGCACGCGCTGTGCCACTTCTCAGGCGCCTTTGTTAAAGGACGCAACTAAGTTGATATAACTATTTGCGAAACAATGGGTTATGGTCTCCACGGGAGTGAGTTTATAAGGTCGCGGTATTCCAATTCTGACCATTCAATGTCAAAGTTAGTTTACAGAAGATTCTCCCTCTGGAGTGATTAGTCTAATAATTGCAAGTAGTTAACGATTTTTGTGAGAGAAATGCAAAGGTGTAAATGGTCGTTGACATCTAGTCGGTATTTGTCCATCACAGGAGACAAGCGTGCTCGGTAAGACCATCAGCCATTACAAAATCCTTGAGAAGCTCGGCGAAGGTGGCATGGGAGAAGGCCAGGAAGCCCAAAAGCCTCTGTAGATCTTGAAGAAGTTCACCTGGTACGGTCTAAAGGTGCCAGCCATCGGGTTATTGCAGAGAAGCTTGGCATTTCTCACTCCAAGGTCGGACAAAATCCTGAGAAATCACTCTTGACTAAGACGGGACGGTAGATCATGGTAAGCCAAGTGAAGAGGGAAGAGAGGCGCCGGTTCAAACGCTGGGAGATTTTAATCCCGTGCACAGTCGAATGGCAAGGGTCGTCAACCACGGGGCAAATCACCAATCTCTCCTTTGGTGGAGCATTGATCAAACAGGCGAATGCTGCCCCTCCCAAGGGCACTCCCGTCATTGTTACATTTCAAGTTAAGAAGGAACCGGTCGAGCTGGAAGGAAGACTGGCTGGCAGAATTGTCCACACTTTCAGGCAGTTCACAGAACGTGGGGATATCATCTGCTTTGGTGTGCAATTCGAGGAACCGGTAGAGGAAGTCAGGTCGAAGCTGATTCCGGTTTTCCAAACTTTTGTTGGCGAAGTCGATTGAGCTTCGGTGTGGTATCTCGGCTTGCGGCCCAAATGATCAGGTCAGGATCTACAAATGGGATCACGTATAGAGCGGATAGGGTCAGCTACGCCAGCGATCGATGCGGCGAGCGTGGTAATGTGGCTGGTTGAAGAAGCGGACCGTTCGTTGCTTGAACAACCCTACCAGGAGCAAACCAGCTATGAATCCTCCAATGTGAGCGAACCAAGCGACTCCTCCGCCGCCCTGTCCCAAGCTTAAGGTTCCCTGAAAGAGCTGAATGACAAAGTAAAATCCCAGAACAAATCCAGCCGGGATGTACATCACGCGCCAAAAGAAACCCAGCGGAATCAAAACCAGAACCCGGGCGCGAGGATACAGCAACATGTAGGCACCTAAGATCCCCGAGATCGCACCACTCGCGCCGATGGTGGGAATCGCTGACGTGACGTCCGTTAGAAAATGGCTCATCGAAGCGACGAGGCCAGTAAGCAAATAGAACACAATGAATCGTCCATGGCTCATGGCGTCCTCTATATTGTTGCCGAAGATCCACAGGTAGAGCATGTTGCCGATCAGATGCAAGAACCCACCGTGTAGAAACATGCTCGTCAAGATGCTGAATGACGCAGGAATGGCTACCAGCTCGGAGGGGAGAGGTTGGGAACCGAAGATAACAGCAGGAATGGCACCAAATTGGTGCACAAACAGCTCACCTCCTCTTGGCCCCAGTGAAATCTGGTAGAGGAACACGAGGATGTTGAGCGCGATCAGGCCCACGGTCATAACTGGCCTGATCGTGGTGGGATTGTCATCGCGCAGTGGGATCATCGAAGTAATCCTCCCTTCCTCTCATTCCACGCTTCCCGCTCAAAGCGTGCCGCCCGCCCGGGGTCGTGTGCGAATAGATTTTATCCTCTAATGAGAAAGCCGGCAGAAGATTTCGGCACGGGAGCATGCCACATCTCTCAGCCGGCGAGTGTGCGTGCGAACTCAAGAACCTGGCGCCGCGCTGGTCTGGCTCGAGTCGTTCAAGCTGCTTCCGCAGCTCTTTGTCAATAGCTTTGCCCAATTCTGCCATCCTCCGACTTCCTGTTAAAACCTCACGGATATTCTACCCGGGTTCACTGGCCAATTCGATTAATGCCGCTGCAGATGCCGGAATTCTCACACAATTCTCACATACGGGGAAGCGGATCTGTGTGAGACCGAATTGCTGTAAGTCATTGAAAATAAAGTGGCGCGCCCGGAGGGATTCGAACCCCCGACCTACGGATTCGAAGTGCATTCTGAGGCTATTTAGGCTGGTTTAGAAGAGTTTGTTTAACGTAGTGGCGACGGGCCTTTCAAGCCACGTTTGGGAATTTCCTTATTAGTCTTAATTCGTGGGTATTAGTACGAATTGTGGAAACAATTTGGAAACATCCACGGCCAGCTACCCCCACGGAACTAAATCTCGTTATTCTTCTCTACAGCTTCCTCATCGCACAGATTGTCCAAGACTTCGACAGCTTTCGCTTTATGGTTGGGGGAGAGATGCGAGTACCGCTCCGTCATCTTTAGGGATTTGTGTCCGAGGAGTTCCTTGACTGTCATCAGATCCACTCCGGCCATTACCAGATGACTTGCAAACGTATGTCTCAAGTGTGCAGCGTGACATCATCTAATCCAGCCTTTTTCCGGGCTGTGAGGAACGAAGTTTTGATGTCGGTTAGTCTTCCTCCATTCCCAGGAAAAACATAAGGTGAATCTATTCGACGTGGAAGACGGTGCAGGGCTTCTAGTAACGTTTTATTGATAGGGATTGCGCGTTTCTCTCCGTTCTTTGGGTGTATCACTTCGAGTACTTTGTTTCTTAGATCGATATGCTCCCACAGCAGATCGAAAATCTCTCCTCTTCTCATTCCTGTGTGGATCGCTAGGGTGATGATCGGCTTTAGGTCAGGATGCGCGGCGGCGATGAGTCGGTCAATTTCCCCTTTTGTTAAGTAGCGCAACCGTGCATTGTCCTCCCTGAGTAACTTCACAGGATTTGCGGGATTTTCATACAAGTAGTCCCATTTGATCGCCGTATTGAGTAGGTGTTTCAACCTAGCAAGGTTGCGGTTTACGGTTGCTGGGGCCACCTCCTTGATTCTGGCCGCCTTGAACCGCTCGATCTGTCTCGTAGTGACGTTTTGGAGCCAGGTGTCAGGTCCGAAGTATTCCCTCGACTGGTTAAGAATGTAGCCCTCCGTCCTCCAATCACGATGGTTGACCTTGCTGAACGTTTCCATGTACTCATGGCACATTTTTCCAAATGTGATCTTCTTGATGCGACGTAGACCTGGCCTTCTCTCCAGTTCGGAGACAATGAGAGCCAACTCTCTCTCCGCCCCCCTGCGATTATCCTTCACCGCCTTCTTGATGATCCGTGTGCCGTCTTTTAGCCTATAGTCCAGGTGAGATACCCCTCTCTACCTTTGATCTTCCTTACCTTAGCCATTTTGACCTCCTTCTTTAACGTTTGTGAGTAAAGTCTATTGGTTGCTCGATACTCTTCATGGTGGAACCACACTTGAGGCAGCGGTAGTACCGATATTTGATCACCCCCGGTTCCTTGCCCCGACGCCGCACCATGTAGACCTTCCAATGATGCTTGCAACGTGGGTTCTTGATGCCTATGGCCTTAACCATAATATAACTATATACAGTTATATATTGAGCGTCAAGCCCAATCAGTTACACACCCTCAGTTTTCTTTACACCCTTGGTGGGTAGTTGGATGAGGTAGAAGCACTTCCTCCTGATTTGGTTATCAAGATCCCCACATACACAGGGTCAGTTTTCTTAACACCTTTGGGAGGGAGTGATATTGGATAGGATCGTTTTATATAGGGTTGGGATTTCCATTGCCTTTCACCCCCTGAAGGTCTACCATCAACAAGAAGTTAGGTCGGGGAGGAGACAAGCGTGGTTGGCAAAACCATCAGC
>JALLOL010000081.1 GCA_027717875.1 Acidobacteria bacterium AH-259-L09
CTCATGGGCAGCTTCTACTCCTTCCGCGATTTGGCGACAGACCTCCAGAGCTTCTTCTACAGTCAGTGGCCCTTTGGCCACCCGCTCAGCCAGGGTCTCTCCCTCGACCAGCTCCAGAACAAGAAAATGAAGGCCATCCGAGTGCTCGAAGCTGTAAATCGCGGCGATGTTGGGATGGTTGAGCGATGCCAGGAGCTTGGCTTCTCTCTCAAAGCGGGCCAGTCGCTCCCAATCCTGGGCGAATAGATCAGGCAGAACTTTAATGGCCACCTCACGCCCCAGGTTGGTGTCCTGGGCCCGATAGACTTCTCCCATGCCCCCTTCGCCGAGCTTTTCCAGAATCTTGTAATGGGAGATGCTCTTGCCGATCATCCTTGTTCCTACTTGTAATTAGGACTTCCTAGATCGTAAACCTCAATGGCGTTAAAGACAATGAAAATTGCCAGAGGGGTGGTACTCGCAAAGATTTCTGCTATGATGTTCGAAATTAGAGAGAATTCGACACGCTCACCAATGGACCAATTTGGGAGAAGATTCTTCAAGACCTTTGACTTGAGCCGTGACGAAGCGCCTACCGCCCTGCTGATGGCTCTGTACTTTTTCATGGTCATGAGCTGCGTCAGTATTGTGAAGTCGCTTCAAAACGCTCTGTACCTGAGCAAAGTCGGCTTTGACTGGCATCTGCCCGGCCTTTATGTGGTTCTGGCTGTCCTTTCCGTCCCGGTAGTGCTCCTGCAGAGGCATCTGGCTAAAAGATTCCTGAACGTTTGGCTCAACAGCTGGACGCTGCTGTTCTTTACACTGAGTCTGGGCGTGTTCTTGGTTCTACTGCGACAAGAGCACTTCTGGGTGTATTTCGTCTTCTATGCCTGGGGCGCCATTTTCAGCGTTCTAGTCCCCACCCAGGGGTGGATGATTTCCTACGATCTATATACCACCCGCAAAGCCAAGCGTCTTTTTGCTATTCTGGGGACAGGAGGAATCCTGGGAGGGGCTTTCGGGGGTTACTACACCGCTCTGGCAGCGGAGACCCTTGGCACCACGGGGCTCCTTCTCCACGTCGGGATTTTTCTGGTGGGCATGCAGCTGGTGCTGTGGGTGACTTACCAGCGCAATCGGCGGCGACTGAGCCGCAAGCCGAGCTCCAGGCATGTGCCCGCCACACCGGGCCTTCAAGAAGGCTGGCTGGAGACTGGGCGCAAGCTGTTTCAATCCAATTACTTTTCTTATTTGGCGGCATTGACTTTGCTGACCGGTTTGACCACCACGGTGGTAGATCTGCAGTATAAGTGGAGCCTGGACCAGCACTTCTCTGGGGCCGAGGTTCAGATCACACAGTTTTTTGGTACGTTGCTGGGGACCATCTTCGTTTTCTCGCTCCTGTTTCAATTGTTTGCCACCAGTCGCATTCTACGCAACCTTGGGGTGGGTTTTGGGCTTCTGGTGCTTCCCTTCGCCCTAATAGTCGGATTGCTGGGCGTGCCCGTGACGACAGCCTTCCTGGCTGCCGTCGTGCTGAAGATGATTGACGGGTGCCTGCGCTCGTCCGTGAACCGGACCAGCATAGAGCTGCTCTACGTGCCCACACCAAACCAGGACAGGGTCACGATTAAGAGCTTCATCGATCTGGTGGTGGCCAGGCTGGGAGATGGGTTAGGGGCGGCCGCGTTTCTGCTCGTTTCGTTCTGGTTCATTTCTCCTCTCCACTCCATCGGGTTAATAGTCCTGATCGGAGCGGTTGGCTGGGCTCTTCTTTCGCTGCGACTGGGCGAAGAATACGTCCAGACTCTTCGCCGCACGTTGGAAATCCGGCCTACACCCACCGCTCGTCACGCCTTCCATTTTGAAGAGGCTGGGGCTGAGAAAATTCTTGTCACCGCTTTGAGCAGTCCCAATCCCACGAAAGTTTACTTTGCCCTGCAGCAGTTGATTCTGATGCGCCCGGAAGAGGGACACACGGAAGACGCGAGCAGCCGCGGCGAAGAGATGATAGAAACTCAACTGTCGGGTATTTTCAACGTTCAAGAGCCCGAGTGGCTGAAATCAGTCTCGGCGCTGGTTGATCATCCCGACTGGCGGGTCAGTAGCGCCGCCCTTCATCTGATGATCCGTTACCAACCCGGCGAATACTTGCACCGACTGCGTAAGCACTTGAGCTCTGAGCAGCCTCCTGCAATGCTGTACTTGTTATATGTGGATCGCTACGTGGAAAAACCAGGCCCATACTTGAATCCTTCGCACGTTTTGCCCTGGTCCCAGAATTCCACCCCCGAACAAGCAACTATTCTAGCTCGGCTGATGGGGAAAACTCGAAACCCCGCCTTCCTGCCGGTGCTTAGACAGTGGATGAAGGGGCCTCGAGGGAAAGCTACTCGAGCGGCTATTGAAGCCATCGGGCACTACGCCGACCCTCAAATCGCCGACGATATCATCGCCCATCTACCGTCTTACTGGAGCCGCCTGGCAGCTCGCAAGGCCCTCGTCGCCTATGGAGATTCGGTGGTGCCTGTGTTGATTGAGAAGCTCCGTGACCCCAAGGTGGACCTCACGGTTAAAAGGGAAATTCCCCTCATTTTGACCCAGATCGGCAGCCAACCCTGCCGCGCCGGTCTGGTCGCTTCCTTGTACCTACCCGATTCGGTGGTCTCTTTCAGAGCCCTCAAGGGCCTCAACAAGATCCGTGACGTTGGAGAACTCTCCTACACGCAACCTTCTTTTCTACCGGTCCTGCAAATGTGGGCCAAGCAATACTATGAACTGCTCAACCTGGATCTGCTGCTGGAAAAGGGGAAGGGAGGGGCGGGGGAATTGCTGCGAAAAACGGTCAAAGAACGTATGGAATGGACCATTGAGAAGATATTTCGGGGATTGGGACTCTTCTTCCCCTTCGGAGATGCCTATTTTTCGTATGTCGGCTACACGAGCGACCAAGAGGAGCTTCGCGAAAATGCCATTGAGTTGATCGATTCGAGGATTAAGGGTGAGTTGAGAAAGACGTTGCTCCCCATTTTTGCTGAAACAAACCCTGGCGAGGTGGCCCGCAAAGGCCGCCGGCTGTTTGGACTGTCATCGGGGTTAGACACGATTCTATCGGAGCTCCTGTTTGAGGGTGATCCCTGGCTCAAATGCTGTGTCATCGCGGCGACAGCGGCCCTGCACCTGGATTCCCTTAAAGACCGCATTCACCAGGCCTGCGAGGATGTCAATCCAATGGTACGGGAAACCGCCCACCAGGCTCTGGCATTATGGGGGGAAAATCCCGTTTTTGGCCGCTAGCGAGGGCGGCGCCTTCGTCCGTTCGTGCCTTCGTGACGGGGTGCTTTCGCACTTTTCCCGCTCTGGTATGTTCGTGATTTTGTGCTTTCACGGCATTTCGTCCTTTCGGCTCATCAACACCACTGACACTCAGATCCTCTCAGCACAGCACCAATCCCGAAGGCACGAACGCACGAAGGCACGGAAACACAGTTAACCCGGGCCAATTCTTCGGCTACAATAGCGAGCATGAAACGCAGATCCTTTTTGAAGTCGGCACTTGTGAGTACCAGCGCAGTTTTGGCCGGAGCGCCTCTTGTACAGGCCAAGCTCCCCAAGCTGAGGATTACCAGGATTCGCCACTACTTGTCTCCCAATCCCCGGCCCACCTTCAACCAGAGTACGAACATCGTGACGGTGGAAACCGATCAGGGGATCACGGGGATTGGCGAAGGAGGCTCCAAGAACAGCATTGAGCAATGCGCTGGCATGTTGATTGGAGAGGATCCCGCTCGAATCGAGCATCTCTGGCAAATGATGTACCGCGGCTACTTCTACCCTCCTGGTCGCGAGAAGTTGCATGCCCTTGGTGCCCTCGACATGGCGTTATGGGACATCAAAGGCAAGGCCCTGGGCGTACCGGTCTACGAGCTGCTGGGCGGGCTGACGCGTGAGCATGTCGAGTGCTATTCCACTGGATTCCCGCGTCAGGAGAGCCTGAGGGAAACGGCACGGGCTTGCATTGAAGCCGGATTTCGGGCCTTTCGCACTTCGGTCGCCAGCCCCGGCGGGGACGCTCCATTCAACTCGCATCAGATGGTGCAGAGGACCTACCAAAACTGTCTGGAAATCCGTGAAGGTGTTGGCAAAGACGGCGATTGGGCCATTGACTATCACACCCGTCTCGATGTGTCGGACGCGGTCCGTTTGAGCACCTTGATCGAAGATTTAGAGCCCTACTTTGTCGAGGATCTAATTCGCTCCGAGAATCCTGGGATCTACCGGACGCTGCGCCAGCAGGTCAAAGTGCCCATTGCCGTAGGCGAGCAGTTTGGTGATCGTTGGGACATCAACGAGCTGATCGAGCAGCACCTGATCGATTACTCGCGAGTCACATTACCCAATGTGGGGGGCATCACCGAGTTCATGAAACTGGCGGCCCTGTGTGAAACACATTATGTTGGCCTGGTGCCTCACTTCACCGGTCCGGTCTCTACGGCGGCTCTGGCGCACGTTTGCGGCGCTTTCTCGGGTCCTGTATTGATGGAAATGCGCCGTGCAGGTCCAGGCGAGGAGCCCCATTTGCCCCAACATTTTGACTTCCGAAATGGCAAGGTGTGGCCCAACAGACGACCTGGCCTGGGCATCGAATTTCGTCCCAGCCGCGCTCAGTTGCTGGTGGAGATCACCGAGCGCTCCAGACCAATCCCAATGTTCCGGCGCCCTGACGGCTCGATCACCAACTGGTAGAGGTCAGCCGCAGATTTGTTTTCGTGTGAACCGCAAGGCAAGGCAGAACCGGATCAAAAATTAGTCTCGAGTCATCAGGGATTGTCAAGGCGAGGCGAGAACCGAATTGTGCTATATTGGCAGCTGTGAAAAGGCTGGGCGTCTGTCTGTTTCTCTTAGCATCGCTTGCTTGCGGAAAGAGCCTGGAAAAACAGGTTCAGGATCAGGTTCGTACCTTTGCCAATGCCTCTCTCGGAGACAAGCAGGTCGAAGTAAAAAATGTGCGGAGAATGGGTGATCAGGCCGTAGCAGAGATTGAAATCACCACAGCCGTGAGATTGACGAAGAAGGATGGAAAGTGGGTCATCGATGAGTTCCGGATTGGCGACCGGCGTTGGGAAAAGGCGGAAGACATTTTGGAGGTGATCAACGAGAAGCGAACTGGAAAGACTCTTCAACAGATGAACCTGCTGGCCGAGAGAATTCTCCGCTACACCGATGTCAATGGCCAGGTTCCCCAGGTTTCAAGCTTTGAGGCTCTTATCGATCTGCTAACGCCTCAGTTTCTGGATCGGATTATTCGCATTGATGCTTGGTCCAACCCTTTTTCCTACCAGGCTACAGGAGCTAATGAATACAATTTAAGGTCAGCTGGACCCGATGGAAATCTGGGGACGCCCGACGACCTCGTTACAAGAATGAGGAATGGCGAATGAGGAACGTCAAATGCCCTATATATGGGCTTCCGCGTGCCAAATCATTAGTTCTGGATTCTCACTCCTTATTCCGGCTCTTGACATTCGAAATTCGAAATTCGAAATTCGAAATTCGACATTCTCAAGAGCTAATCTAACAAGTGTCCCAGCTTTTCTTTCTTGGTTTTTAAGTATTTTTCGGAAAGGTGTGAGCCCCTTATCACCAGAGGGACACGCTCGACGACTCGGATTCCCTCAGCTTCCAACCCTTGGATCTTGGCCGGATTGTTCGACATCAAACGAATTGCTGCAATGTCAAAATATTTCAGAATTTGAGCACAGAAGGCGTACGAGCGCTGATCCGCCCCAAACCCCAACTTTACGTTGGCTTCAACCGTGTCGACTCCACGATCCTGAAGCTCATAGGCGTAAAGTTTGTTCAGGAGACCAATGCCCCGCCCTTCCTGCATTTGATAGATGAGAAGGCCGCGGCCGGAGGCTTCGATCCTGGCCAGAGCTTTCTCCAGTTGTTCGCCGCAATCACATCGCAAAGAGTGAAGTGTGTCCCCGGTGAAGCATTGGGAATGAATACGAACGAGTGGAACCAGATCCTTTTCCAGGCGCCCTTTGACCACTGCCACCGCCTGCTCTCGGTCGACCTCGTTCTCGAATCCGAATATTTCAAACTCACCAAAGCGCGTCGGTAACAGGGCACGCGGAACTTTATCCAACCTCAGACGAACCTTCTCCATATGCCCAAAGTATAGCACGCGACAAAGTCGAATCCCCTTTCTCAGGAAGCCTAATTCAATTCAGCCGATCGCGGAATCGGGCATCTCACTAGTCCGCATTTCTCACACCAGGTCGTCACGAAGCGACCGGGTGTGATAAATGCGGACTAGGTGGAGGCTTGCTTCGACAGGTTTTCTCAGGACAAACCACTTGTCTTTCAGAATCACGCTGTGTTACGAATTAAATAGTATGAAAGATGTGTTCATCGAAAAGCGTAAGCATGTGCTTTGGCTTCAATGGCTGCTGGTTGTGGCTATCGCTTACCTTCTTTACTTTGGTGGACTCGCGGAGACATCTAGCCCCCTTGCGATCCTGACGCTTATCATACTGAATGCCGTCGTCAATATTGGTCTGTTTTTTCTACCCACTAAGTATTTTGACAGGTCTATATTCGACTCCATTCTAGTTGTTTTGAACATCTTGATGATCGCATTAGCCATCTATTTGACCGGTCAGGCAACTTCAGACTTTTATCTCTTTTTCTTCATCATCCTGATGATGGCAGCGGCCGGTCAGAACTTGACATCATTCGTTTTGGTAGTTCTGATCACCAGCGGCCTCTACCTGCTAATGGTCTACAGAACAGGAGACTTCGCCTTCACTAGCGGGTTTTTGCTTCGTATTCCCTTCCTGTTCATTGTCGGCTTATTTTTTGGGTATCTCGTCTATGCCCACAGGCTTCGGCAGGAGAGGCTTGAAGCGGAGTCGGAGTTTACAGCGGATCTCTTTGAATTTGGAAAAGCCCTGGCCCAAGCTAAAGATTTGCCACTTCTGTACTCCAAAATTCCTAAACTCATCAACGACATCATGATGACCGATGCTTGCGAGTTGGCAATCATTGAGGAAGGACGTATGACTTATCGGCGCTTTGAAAACCCCCCTCCTCAAGAGGCCCCTGTCCTGGATATCAGCAAAAGTATCCACGAAACAACCTATCAATCTGAGGAGATCCTTATTTCTACGGCTCTACACCAAGATCCTCAGTTCACCGAGAAAGAGGATTTTCACCTGTATCCCTATCAATACTATATGGGGAAATCCTGGAAACCCGCTGGCGGTCGCGCGGGCCTCATTGCCGTCTATCGACATGAGAGAGGGGAGTGGAACGCACATGACATCAAGAAATTCCAGTTTCTGACCGACCAAACGGTATTGGGCCTTCAGTATGTTCAGGTTCTGAAAGAATTGGAAATGCAAGCTCGCACGGACGGACTCACGGGTCTGGCGAATTATCGCTATTTTTCCGAACGAATCGAAGAAGAATTTTCTCAGGCGCTGAGCAAAGACAGTCCTCTGTCACTGATGCTCATGGATATAGATCATTTCAAATCGATTAACGACACCAACGGACACGATATAGGGGACGAAATCTTGCGGCGTCTCGCTACTACGTTAAAGGACACGACTCGTCACATGGACCTCCCTGCGCGTCGCGGGGGTGACGAATTTGTGGTGCTCCTTCCGGAAACCGACACCGAAGAGGTGCGAGGGCTTTCTCGGAAGTTGATTGAACAAATCACATCTCTCGATTCTGGCGAGGTTCCCGGCTTCTCAATTAGCCTCGGTTGCTCCACCTTTCCACACGATGGTACCACCATCTCGGAACTTCTCGAGCGTGCTGATGAGGCACTTTACTTTGCCAAAGCACAAGGTCGTGGATGCACTTGGCACTATTCCGAAATCCCAGCCAAACCTTAACCCGCATCTCTTCGTCACGAACCGGTATGAGAAATGCGGGTTAAGCGGTTTACTTCGTCCCACGGGCCAAGAAGCTTTCAATTCAACCACCACTACAGTAAAAAATACGAATAGCCCACTCTCATGCCACCCGTGAGACTTCTGTCCAGTGAAGTTAGGATCATCAAACTGGCAGCCGCATGCGCGAGTGACAACGGAATTAGATTGGGGTGCCGACTATAGATCCAGCACCAGACCAGTGCTCCCAAAAAGGTCATTGGTGTGAGAAAAGGGTTCGGCAGATGAAGGAATGAGAAAATGGACGCGGCTGCCACGATTGCTCTCCCATCCGAGAAGAGAGTTTGGGCCTCTCTTAGAATGACGGTCTGTAACGCGAATTGCTGCCCGCATGCCCACAAGAAGAGAAAAATAAAATCGCGTAAGGGATGATCCCTTCCTTGTATGGTTTCGAGAAACATTCCAACTCCGTAAGTCAGTACCAATACCGGTATGGTGAAAACCAAGGCCCAGCCCAGTGCAGGAAGAAAATGAGACCTGTTCAGACCCCATTCTCCCCTCTGAAGGGCCCGCCAGGAACTGAGTGCCAAGACCAGGACTATAGGCACCATGCCCAGCCAACGCTTGACTCCAAAGATGGGAACAATGCACCATGTGTAACCGATAACAGTGCCGACAATTGCTGTTGTAAAGCGCATTAGGGGTTACTCAGACCATTAAAAGTGTTCCATCCCCAGCCCAAACGGCAATACTGGAGTAAAGAGAGGGAGAAATATCCTGGATTCTCACCCGGTTCCCTCATCTACAATCCTTTTCATCTGCGTCATGAGCTCAATCACTTCTTGCATTGTGTTGTAGAAGTGTGGCGCAATGCGGATGCCTGCCCCGGGCCGGAAATCCACGATAAAGTTCCGGCGAAGGAGCTCACGGCCCACCCCCGGCGCATTCGGTGGAGTGACAGCCACAGCCCCACCCCTGTGGGCGGGATCTCTAGGAGTATTGACCCTGAATCCGAACTCGTCGGCCAGCTCCAATATTCGTTGGGTCAATCGTAATGATTTCTCACGAATCCGTTCCATCCCTACTTGAGCGATGATCTCATAGCCACAGCGTGCAGCGTATAAACCAGGAATATTGGGTGTACCATTCAGAAACCGAAAAGCCGAGTCGACATACTCCATCTCAGGCTCAAAGGCGAAAGGACGTTGGTGAGCCAACCATCCTGTCAGTTTAGGTTCCAGCTTCTGGCTGAGTTCCGGACAAACATACAGGTAGGCAACGCCCGGTCCACCACAGAGCCACTTGACAGAACCACCGATGACAAAGTCTGCGTGCAGTTCTTTCACATTAAAAGGAACAGCTCCACAAGATTGGTAAGTATCCAAAATAACAAAGGCTCCCATTGAGTGAGCTTTCTCGATAACGGCGTGCACATCCTGCAGGAAGCTACTTTTGTAAACCACATGGGAAATGGGGACAGCAAGCGTCCGCTCGTCGATAGCATCCAGCAACTCTTCAAGGGGTACGCTCATCCCGTCTGGACAAGGTACGACGTGAATCTCGACGTCGGGTTGAGCTTGATAGAAATAACGAATTGAAGGGAAGTTCAACTCAGAGTACACAATTTTGTTCCTCTTTGGGGAGACTTCCAGAGAGGAAAAGACAATAGCCTCGGCCAAAGTTACGTTTGGATGCATGGAGACTTGGCCGGGATCTGCTCCGATGATTTTTGCGATCAGATCTCCGACTGAAACCGGCATTTCCCACCATTCCTCTTCCCATGCGCGCACTCCGCGGCTCGCCCAAGTGTCGGCATATTCTTGCAAGCTGGCATAGACGCTCCGTGGCATCGCCCCAAGGGAGTTACT
>JALLOL010000082.1 GCA_027717875.1 Acidobacteria bacterium AH-259-L09
CAGTTGATACCAAAGGTAAAAAGACGGCGGTGATCCTTTCAATCAAGTAATATGAGCAGTTGATGGAGGACCTTCACGACTTTGCTGTCGTAGTTGGGGCACTCGAAGGCCTCGCCTGGTTTGGTCGAGTCCACGTCGTCTTTCAGCGTTTTCCACCCGCAGGAGGCAGTTCCAGTCTGGAGATCATATTGCGGCACCGTTCACATAGCTTCCAGTCCGCGGGCAGGTGCAATAGAAATTTCCCCTTTGGAGGGGTTGTATTTTGGAGGAGGAAACAGGGTCAAGAAAGCATTTGAGTCCGCCGTCTTAGGAGTGAGCGTGTAAAAAGCGCTCCTTTAAGGTGGGTTTCCGTCGATGGGTAACACGACAGATTCACGTGAGATTACTCATAGTGCCTTACCGCCAATCAGCCCGAAGATTACCCCGCAACCCATCTTAAATACGGTCGAACACGTTTCGGACCACCTGAGCATGTCATTTGTTGGATTCACTTGAAGAGCGAGCCCCACCCCAACTACTAAGGACAGGATAGTTAGACATAGTACAGATATAAAAACGAGTTTAAAAGCTGGAGTAAGAACTAAAGGCGGCCGAGATCTGGAGGAAGGCGGCGGTTGGCCCTGAGACAACTCTAATCCTTCTTTCTGATTTCATCGATCAGCTCGGATTTCCTGAAGGGATGCTTAACCGTCTCAAAAACAATCTGGCGCCATGTCCTGGGGATGAGAATCACAAGGAGGATTCCCACACCTACAGTAATGTTGGTTATTAAATCCGGATTCATCAATACACCCTCCATCGGTTCTCCCATGGCCTACTTGTAGTCGTCTCGCCCCAAGAGACATATCTATCCATCTCAGCCGTGTTACCAACAATGTCTCTTCCATCTCTTCAAGGCAAGGTGAACACTTCCACCCAAGATTATAACAGCTCTGGTAGGCATTTCACAAAGACCGTCAGAGAATGTCGCCTTCTGCCTATAAAGACGGGATCTGGGTCACCTTCCAGCCACTTAGACCCTTGTGGCTACGTCATCCTGACTAAGTAGAAGCGAGTGGACGAAAAAAATCCGTCAACCCTCAAACAGCCGACGTGCGCTTGCGGGTGCAAGGGAGAGTTGAGGCTGAGGGAGGAGTACAAATCAGCCCTGCGGATTCGATCCTTCAGGGAGTAGCGCTCAGTAGGTTCTGGACGGTGATCGTTGCGAGGGCGTCCGGCGGAAGGCGATGGCTCACATCCAGGATCTCGATTCCAATGAGACGCTTCTGGTCATCGAGGTCCACGGTGAGCCCGTCTTCAATATCAATGTTCTCCATGGGCTTGGCATCCCGGAATCGGATGTACAACGCATTTGCTTCGGGATCGTATTCAATGCGCATGGGCTCCTCCTGCAAACTTTTGTTTTGCCGTGACGCTGATCACAATGCGTTGCACCGGTTCATCTGTCAAGGAGCCGCTCAAGCCACACATTCGTATCTACAAGGTACATATGTCAATCGCCGCGCCACTCCAACGCTTTTTGTTGAAGTTCCAATGCCTCTCATGGATCAATGGGCCGCTATCGACCAGCACCGTCATGGGCCGTGTTCTTCGGAACCTTCCTCGAAGGCCGCCAGTTCCTTCTCAAGCCATCCTTCGCCATACTCTAAGGTGGGAATATGATGCTCGGCCATCAGGGCTAGGAAATCGCGGTAGGTCATGCCCAAAAGTTCAGCCCCTTTCCGCCACGAAATCTTCTGCATCCGCACCCAGTCGAGGACTGCTGCCCGCTTCATTTCCTCAGCCACTGTGGTCTTGTCCGGGGCAACAATCCTAAGCAACGATTCGGGCAGCTCCCATTCAAATCGTACTGTATGAGCCATGATCGTCTTCCCTCCTATGACTAACCAGTTATTATACCCCTGTCACCATGAGACAGAAATGGGTGCCTCAGCACGGCAGCTCGTATAAGAATGCAGGCGCGCCCGTGCTCTGGGATCGAGCTTGAGGGGTTGCCGGCCCCGGATCGCCACCTTAACACAGGTAAGACAGCCTCCTTTCTGATGGATCATTCTGTCGCCTTGACATACACAACAATTGTGTGTAATATTCAAGGAGCATGAACGGAGGCAGAGAAACAATGAATAAACGGATCAACATCTCCTTGCCGGAAGAAACTGTCAGGTTGCTTGATCGTGTGGCAGAAAAGGGCAATCGAAGCAAACTGATTAACAAGGCAGTCAGACACTATGTGGAGCAGCTCGGTCGAGAAAACCTGAGAGGACGGTTGAAGAAAGGTGCACAAGCGCAAGCTGAACGAGACCTCCATCTTGTAAAGGAGTGGTTTGCTCTTGATGAAGAGGCATGGGAAGGCAACGTAAGGTAAAGTTCCCGAAACGTGGCGAGGTCTATCTCGTCAACTTTGATCCCACACTGGGCGCAGAGATAACAAAGACGCGCCCAGCTTTAATTTTGCAAAACGATATTGCTAATCGGTATAGTCCCATCACTATTGTCGCTGCCATCACATCAAAGTTTGACGACCAACTTTATCCGACAGAAGTCCTGATAAGATCTCGGGAGGGAGGTCTAACTACTGACTCGGTAGTGCTACTTAATCAAGTCCGTTCGATTGACAAAAGACGCTTGGTTAGATCGCTTGGGGCAGTATCATCCGAAACAATGGAACAGGTTAACCGAGCTCTCCTCATCAGCCTTGCGCTCATTGATATTTGATTAGAGGAATTACTGTATCCAAATTGTTATTCCGAACGAGTGGTCGTATTTGAGGGGATTAGGTAACAGAAGAAATGAAGGCGCAGTCTATGGTACGCCCTCCGCGGTCTGCCCTCCGCAGCGCTTCAGCCCCGGCTGTTCAGCTCCGGCGCGGCAGCCGAGGCTGCTCGCCGGGTCTTTCCGCGGCTCCGGGCCAGCCCGCTCCGGGCGGCATCGATTGACGTCGCTCCGGTTCGGCGCAAATCGCTCCGGCCGCCGGGTCGGGATCTACCGGCTGCAGCCCCGGCTCAGCCGCCGTGGCTTCCGCAGCGGCATTCACCCGACCCGGGCGTCCTCCGCTCCCTGGCTGAGAAATGGGGGACTGTCCCTGCGTGGACTGTCCCCCCATTTCTCAGCCCAGTTGCGCCTCACACTCCGCGATCACTGACGGTGGCAAATGGCTCCGCCGCAAAAGGTCGCGCCAGCATCCGCCCTGTCACGCCTTTTGCATATGCTTCGTTATGTTGTGCATTTTTTCGCGTTTTTCCCCTGGGGTCCCGGCTAATCTCTAGCTTTGCACCCAGTAGCTACTTCCGAAGAAGCGATTCCCCGAACGCGCGGGCTCAGCGGCGAGTTTACGAGTCCGCTGCAGCCCTTTGTTCGGGCAGCTTCTTTTGGTTACGACTTCCCTCTTGCCAATGCTTATCCAGCATTTCTTTCACTTTTTTCGCTGCTTGCTCCGGCCCTAACCCTGATATATGTACCGAAATGTCTGCTCTCTTATACGTTCGATTGAAATACGTGATATCTTTCTTAATCTCTTTCAGGTAAAGTGGTTTTTCTTTTCTCGTCACATGCTTTTCAATGGGGTTGGAGTCTTTGTCATAGAATGTGATTCTTTTCAAGATATTTGCTGCGTCGTCAGTAAGCACGACAATTGTCCCCTTCGCTCTTTTCACCACACGCCAGTAGTTGTCCATGAGCCCACTTGGTGAAAGTGCAATCACAGCCTCCCCGCTCTCCTCTCGCTTGAGTAGGTGCTTTAAGGCCTTGGAGGCTTCCTGCCGAAATGAATACATGGTCAAGAACTTGTCCTGGAGGCGTTCAATAGGCATTGAGAAAAAACTCTCGATCTCATGGTCAAGGTCAAAAAATGGACAGCCAAGTAATGCGGCCAATTTTGCACCGACTGTTGTTTTCCCAACGCAACTTACACCTGTGAGGAAGATTCTCATATATGCCTCCGAGTCCTGCTCCTATGTGGCCCGACGGCAGCGTTGAGGTGCCGGAAGAGGCCAAGTGAGGGAGGAGTGCGGCTTTTCCCAGTCACTCTCCATCGCTTTGTTCGGGCATTGACTGTTCAATGACTTGCCACTTCTTCTCCGGGGACCGATTCCAAACATAGTGCGTAGAGTATGCATCCTCAACGCCCTCATTTCCCGACTTCGAGAACCGTAAGATTCGGTTTTTGCCTTTACCCCACTGATGGTAAACCGTTCGTCTTGGGAGCATGTTCAAGTCGTGAACGTGGAAACCGATGATCCGCAGGATGCGATTGGCTTTGGACAGGCTCCCTTCGAATACACGCTCAAGATATGGAACGTGACCGCGGTACCACGCCTCATGCTTCTTCTGAGTCAGGTTTCCCATCTCCATCAAAACGTCGACTGGTGCGACCACATCCGAACGAGAAAGTATGTTGGCGACCGCTCGGACAACACGGGGATAGTATTTGTCCTGCCGGTATGTGTTGACTGTAACCTGTTTCATCGCCCAAGTTATTCAAGAAACCGTGTCTCGTCCGTCAGAAGGGCAGCTCCCAGACTCGAACTCCGTCAAACGTCTCTGAATCTTCGTCAGGCGAATCTAAGGTGCCTTGGTGGACCTCCACTCTGACGAACGGCTTCCTCAATCTCTTCTCGCCCCACCCATGGGCAATTTGCTTGGCAAATACCTCGTCATCCGTCTCGACCATCAGGTAGCCCACCGGCTCGTCTGATGCCGAGACGAACTTCAACGAGATCACCTTTGGTTTCACCAATCACCTCTTTCTTTTTTCCCGAACGAGATGCTGCTGAGCCGCTACGAAAATTAGCGTGAATCCTCACTAAAGCCCTCTGTCGGCTCAAGCGGCGGGTTAGGACGCCCAGCTCACTGTGCCACAAAACTGACATTTTTAATCTCGTTCTCGCCCACAGCCAAACCAATAGACCCAGCGGAACGTAAGCCAAGAGCAACAGAAGTTGCAAATAATAATAATACATCGGCATCGAAATTAGACCAATGCTGTACCA
This sequence comes from Acidobacteria bacterium AH-259-L09, assembly GCA_027717875.1. Next base: position 4,989 of record JALLOL010000082.1, read on the forward strand.
GTAGATTGAGCGTGCCTAGCAGTTCCTGCACTGTGCGAATGTCGTAGCCGTCCTCCAGAAGATGTGTCGCAAACGAGTGACGGAGCTTATGTTCTGAGTCGCTGTAAGCTTTTTCAGGTCAAGCCTTTAGAGCAATATCGATGATATTGAGTTAACTCTTTTAAAATCAGTTAATAAGCGAAATTACCGAAAAAAACTCAGAACATTTTTTTCAGGCTTGGGCGACAGTGAGGCGAATTGTAGACGCGGGGCCTACAACGATTCCAGGAAGGCGAGCAGATCGGGATAAAGATTCCAATCGACGCCCTGAAAGCTGTGTTCGTGCCAGGACTTCTCGAAGAGGTAGAACTTCTTTAAGGCTTCTCGTTTCACCTCGATGGAGACGCTTTTGTATCGACCCGTGCTGTTGATAGAGGTATGACCGAGCCACTCTTGAATGACCGTGAGATCCACTCCGGCCAGCAGCAGATGAGTGGCCGTCGTATAGCGCCAGCCATGCACGGGGTGGATCTTCTTGTCTTGCAGTGTGGGCAGCTGTTGGCAGGCCTGGCTCAGGTATCGTTTGCACACAGAGTAGAGGCCGGAGCGGGTGAGGCGAGTGCGACGCTGGTTGATAAAAAGAAAGTCCTGGTATCCAGATCGAGGAACCCGGCGTTCGGATTTCAGATAGCGGCGTAGGAAAGCCACTGTGGAGTCCCACAGTGGAACGGTGCGGACCCTTCTCCCCTTGCCGTAAAGCAAGACCCGTTTTTCAGCCGAATCGAGATCAGCCAAGCGCAGCGCGCAAAGCTCCGAAGCCCGTGCCCCCGTGTTATACAAGGTGCGGAGAAGGCAAAGATCGCGGTAGCCCTCCCGATTTCGGTTATCCACGCAGGCGAAGATGGTATCGACTTCCTTTTTTTCCAGGTAGTCCAGCGGCCAATGGGTGGCTCTTTTCAGGGGAATCATCCGAATCTGACGGCACTGAGCACGATAACGGGGCTCCAGGAGCTCCAGCATACGAAAGAAGGATTTTAAAGCGGCCAGTCGGGTATTGCGGGTAGAGGTGCTGTTTCCGAGTTGCTGCTCCAGGTAGGAGAGGAACTCCAGTAAGAAGGGGGCCTGAAACTGATGCAGATCCGGATTCGGGTCTTCGGGAAAGCGACTCTGGTAGTAGCCCAGTAAATGGATGAAGGTTTGTTTGTAGCTGGCCAGGGTGTGAGGCGAGACTTGTTTATGGCCCGGCAGATAGGCCGAGAGTTTATCCGAGTGGGGAATCATCCTTCATCCAGTCCAGGCGGTCAAAGCAGCCGGCAAAACGCTCATGAGCTTGAGCCAGCAGGTGGTGGGTCAAGGTCAGGTAGGTTTTAGTATGCCCAAAATGGCTGTGACCCATATAGGTGGCCAAGAGCGGAAGCTTGGCGTCGACATCCACCCCTTGCTGATACCACCTGAGCAGTCGATGCACAGCGAAAGCCCGGCGCAGTTCGTGCAAGTGGGGAGTGCCATGCAAGACTCCGTGCTGATAATACTCACTGCGGTAGATTCCAAGACGCCGGAGCAGCGTTCGAAAATAGAGACTGATCTGGTGCCGACTGCCAGGTCGCGGGTGCGGAAAGACCAAGAAAAGCCGTCCCGGTGAGGGGACTGCAAAAAGGCGGTCTCTTACGGCCAACAGGTTGTTCAGATTGGAGCACACTTTACGTCCGATGGGGATGAGGCGATCTTTGCGGAACTTGGAGGGTCCGATAAAAAGGGTTGAGTCTTGAGGCGAGTAATCGGCACGGGTGAGTCGGATCGCTTCGGAGACCCGTAGCCCGCAAGCGTACAGCAGATGATAGAGAGCGTAGTAAAAGAGGGCTCGGTAAAAAGTGAGTGCATCGGAAGCTTGATGAGCCTGCGCTTTCAGGCCATCAAAGAGGATCAGACTGGTGCCAGAAATCTTGGTCTGTATCAAGATTCTACCAGTAACGCTAATCATGGAGATGATCAGATATTAGCTACCGGACAGAGGGGACAAATAGGTCCCGGACACGAGTTTGATGGAGCTGCCGATAGAATTGAGGTTGCTTTTTATGCTGTTACTTTCTCTGGAACTACTGCAAACTTTTATAAGGATGCCGTAGATGTAACAACAAACGGCGCTATTGGCGCTGTGACTGGGGACGGATATTTTGACAATTGGTGGTGTATTGGGCAGTAACTTCGACGGCTTCATCGACGAAGTCCGCCTCTCCCAGATTCCCCGCAATGCCTGCTGGATTGGAGGGCAATACAACAACCAGTTCGATCCGGGAGATACGCCCCGGGATTTTACACGGTGGGGGGCGAGAACGAGACCACGGCCACCTCTGCGGCGATTACCTCCACGAATCCGGCCTCGCTGACGGAGAGCAACCTCAATGGGGCCACGGTCACAGTGAGGCTCACCAATGGGACTTACAACGCGTCGCTGCTGGCCGCCAACTTCTCGCTCAACGGGGCGCCCACGGGCACGACCATCTCCAGCGTGAGCCGGGACTCTCTGACGCAGGCGAGCTTGACGCTGGCCTTTGACGGGACCGACTTTGAGACGGACGCCACCATGAGCGTGACGGTGTTGGCGGCGGCGCTGGCCACTGGGACGGGTCCAGTTACGACGGGGACGGTGACGGCGGTGGTCGAGGCAACCGCCATCTACTACTCGGTCGGTACGGACACGAGCGCTCTGTACAGCGGCAATGGCAGTGCTTCCAGTGGCGTTTTGACCCTTTCCTCTTCTGCTTCCAATAACATCGGCGTTGGCGATGAAGTGAGAGAGGGTTTAAACCGATACTACATCACGCAGCGCAATTCCTCCACCTCATTCAACATCCAGAACTCCGCGGCCAATGGCGGCACCCCTGGAGCTACAAACATCACCTTCGCTGACACCTCTATCACCATCTACCGTGCGTTTAATTCCTTAGACGATGCTGTTGACGCTCTTGATGGTGGGGTTTCTGCCTCCGATTCCAATCACTTGAATACAACTGATTTAGTCACTGCCGACTATCAGCTCAACATCGCCTGCTATGGAGACACCAGTGTGGACTGAGCCGCCGTCGCAGTCGATGGCTGGAGCACCTTGCTAAGGTGGGAAGTTTTCCGGTCATGGATTAGCGTGAAAACAGGGGACAGTCAAGGACAGTCACCTCTTTTCATCATCGCTCAACCTCTCATTTTTGCTGGTCATTCGGCCTGACCTCGTTGGGCAGAGCGCCCAGAACGGCTTCGTAAACGTCCCTTGCGATACGAAGGACTTCTTCAACTTCCTGGCTCTCTACTTTGCCAGGTTCACCAGGGTATCGAAACTTCCAGGCATACTCTGTAAGCGGTACCGCCGTGTCCACCAGCTGTTTCAGTGTGGGGTCAACCTGCTCGCACTGGCAGCCAATCTCCTCGAGGTTATGCGTTTTCCGAAACGGCACGTCGTGCCAGGTGAGAAAGGCTTTAAGCGCCTTTTCGACTGCTTGCTGGCAGTGAAAGAGAGCGTCTTCAAACAGAGGCGGATCGGCATCCAGATCTATCTGAGCACCCCGCAGGTCGTTGGACGCCATCGCCAGCCAGGCTCGCGTGTCGCTTACCCTCACCGGGTCAAGTGGCATAAAGCACTCTTCCTTCTCTAACCACCGTAGACGGAAATGAGGCGCGAAGGTGAAGTCGACTCTCGAAAGACTTTCGAGTCCAAACCAAGACATCTGCGGCTGTGCCAGTGCCACGCAGGACCTTGTAAGCCAGGCGGCTGCGGCGACGCTCGGGAGAAGCTGAATCAGGGACAAGAACCAAGAGATCGTAATCACTATCGGGTCCTGTCTCGCCTCGTGCACTGGATCCGAAGAGATAGATCTGTTCAGGATGATAGGCTTCCACTAGCCGCTGAACGATTTCCTCAAGGGTCGGGTCTTCGATCTTTCTTCTGTGAGTTGTCGGTTCCATTGTTCCTCGGTCGATTATAGCCGTTTGATTGTCCTCTTAGCTCCCCAGGGAGTCTTGTCCATCAGTCTGTCCCTTAAGGAGCAAGGAGTGAGTTCAGGTCCTTTTGGACAAGACTTTTGCGCAAAGCAGCCCGAAGCGTCGCACCGGAGCGATGTTTACCCAAACAACGTGATCAGCAGTCTCTTCTGTTTCGCATAGGTGTGGGTGTTCAGGAAATCCTTGCTTGCCAAGATCTCGCCCCCCACCTGCTGGTGGACGTTCAGGCTGAAGTCTGCATAGCGTTGTGCCTGCATCGCTTACTCCTCGCTTTCAGCGGGACGCACCAGGCCCGCTGCTTCCAGAGCACCCGAAAAGTCCATCACATCCTGGGTTGCCTCCTCTGCGGGCACGTCATATTCCCGGCAAATTGTCTCAACGATCTGGTTGACAGTCCTCTCACCGTCCAGACATTCCCAGATCGTCGTGCCCGTATCATTGGAGGTATAGATGAAGTCCAGATCAGCCGCACCGCTGCGCACCGGGACGAGTACCGTTTCCCCGGCGATCTCCCCTGTCACCACGCCTTTTTCCTGGATAAAACGCCTGGTCTCAGCACTCATAGGGGTCTTTCCCATTACGCGGCCTCCGAGAAGCTCCCAAGGACAACGTACCAACATTCCTCGCCGGATTCAAACAGGGTAGGAGGTCAGACCCCCTTCTCTAGCTTCGCGTGAAGTGGACTCGCCAGTCCCCTATACGTAGCCCGTAGATCTCTTGCTC
>JALLOL010000083.1 GCA_027717875.1 Acidobacteria bacterium AH-259-L09
GGGAATCCCGCCCAAAGAGCAATCGAACGGTGAGTGTGGGGCTCATTCAGATGAGCTGTGGGAACGATCCAGAGGAGAATTTCCACAAGGCGATTCAGAACATCGGTCAGGCAGCAGCGCGGGGTGCTCAGGTCGTATGCCTGCAAGAGCTTTTTTGCTCTCAATATTTCTGCCAGGAGGAGGATGTTGCTTTTTTCGATTTAGCCGAGCCGATCCCGGGACCCAGCACCGACCGTTTGGGGCAGCTCGCTCAACAGCTGAAGGTGGTCCTTGTGGCCTCACTCTTTGAAAAGAGAGCTCCCGGTATCTATCACAACAGTGCCGTCGTCATCGATACCAGCGGAAACCTGCTCGGCAAATATCGTAAGATGCACATTCCCGACGATCCTCACTATTACGAAAAGTTTTACTTCACCCCGGGTGATCTTGGTTTTCACAGTTATTCGACTCCATATGCCGAGCTAGGCGTCTTGGTGTGTTGGGATCAGTGGTTTCCGGAGGCAGCAAGACTCACCGTTTTAAAGGGAGCCCAGTTTCTGTTCTATCCAACTGCCATCGGATGGCTGGACGGCGAGTCGGAGGAGACCAAGCAGGCTCAACATGCGGCTTGGGAAACGATTCAGCGGGGGCACGCGGTGGCCAATGGCGTATTTATCGCAGCGGTCAATCGTGTTGACCGGGAAGGAGCACTGACTTTTTGGGGACAGTCTTTTGTGTGTGATCCCTTCGGGCGTATTCTGGCCAAGGCCTCTGCCAAGCAAGAGGAGGTCCTGGTGGTCGAGTGTGATCTCGAGCAAATCGAAGAAACCCGCCGCAACTGGCCTTTTCTCAGAGATCGCCGAATCGAAGCATACCGGGACCTGACCGTCCGTTTTCTCGATTAACCCATTGCAAATGAAAGATTTGTCCACTCGTCCTCAGCCGACACCGGCTGCTCTGGGATATCGGATGCCCGCCGAATGGCACCCCCATGAGTCGACCTGGCTGGTATGGCCAAAGAACCCGACTACCTGGGTGGACCGAGTCCCTCAGATCCAGGAAACCTACCTGCGCATGCTTGCATTGCTGACGCCCAATGAACGCGTAGATCTACTGGTGGACGACGCACAAACAGAAAATGCAGTTCGCCGCAAACTAGAGGGCGTAAATGTGGCTGCTGATCAAATTGAGTTTCATCAAATCAAAACAGTGGATTCGTGGATCCGCGACTATGGTCCGAACTTTCTCCTCCGCCAAACCGAGGAAGAAGTTGAGTTGGCATATAACCACTGGACGTTTAACGCCTGGGGCAATAAATATGAGAACCTTAAAGCCGATGCCGCGGTTCTTGAAAAGCTGGGGCCAATTCTCGGGGTCCCGAGGTTCGTTCCGGGACTGGTCCTGGAGGGAGGCTCGATCGATGTCAGTGGAAAAGGAATCTGTTTAACAACGAAACAATGTCTGCTAAACCCCAATCGTAATCCCTCCTGCTCACAATCCGAAATTGAGCAGTATCTGAAGGATTACTTGGGAGTCCATCAAATTCTCTGGCTGGAAGAAGGAATCGCCGGGGACGACACGGATGGACATGTCGATGACATTGCTCGTTTTGTAAATCCTCGAACCATTGTATGCGCCCTTGAAGAGGATTCCACTGATGAGAACTACGAGCCCCTGGGAGAAAACTATCGACGACTGCAGGCGGCTCGAGATTTGGATGGAAGACCTTTTGAGATTATCCCTTTACCCATGCCGGGGCGTGTGGAAATACCCGACGGGCGGCTTCCTGCCAGCTATGGGAATTTTTACATCGCCAACGGAGTGGTCCTTGCCCCGACTTTCGGCCATACCAACGATAGCCGCGCCGTAGGGACCCTCCAGAACCTGTTTCCTCACCGGAAGGTCATCGGAATGGATTGCAGGCCCATGCTCTGGGGCCTAGGTGCCTTCCACTGTCTGACCCAACAACAGCCGGCCCGGATTTCCGGCTAAGCCGACGCCCTACTCACTTTCGGGCTCTCGAATGTTCTCGATTTTCCTCTCCATTTGCGCATTCAAGCGGCGTTTTTCGTCCACCATTCGCTGCCGGAGTTTTTCCAGCTCATCATATGCACCCGATTGGACTGCCTTTTTGATTCGAGATTGGGTGTTAATTTCGACTTCAGCAATACGAGCTTGGTATTTTCTTCGGATTTCGGCAATGGCCTGCTTCTGCTCTTCGCTCAACTTTTCCACCTCCATATCTTCCTGCCCCTGCAGCTTCTCAAGAGCGATTTCCCAGGCCGATTTCAATTCATCAGACATCTTCCCTCCTTGGGTGGGGGGTGAGGGGGCACACCTTGAGTTTTTCGTTTTTTGTGCTCCAAAAACGAAAAACTCAAAGTCTGACCCCTCACCTCCTTGCCGTGCGGGTTCTCGTACCAGAACACGCCCAGCTTTTCCCGTTCCTCACATGTAATCACGTCCAGATCGCCGTCCCCGTCTAAATCAAGCAGCTCGACCAGGTCATACTTAACACCCTTTGGTCCACTGATCTCGTGGGCATTCCAGACCCTGTCAGTAACCGCTTTTTCGTATGACATCCACATCACGCCTGATCGGCCATCGATCGCCCCTTCGCAGCTAAAGACGATGTCGAGTCTATTGTCCAGGTTAATATCTCCAACGCCCACTGCTTTGGCTGTACCCGCGTTTTCAGGCAATTGTATTGGAAACGCCTCCCATGCTTTTCCATCTCGACTCATACGCCTCAGATAGAGCACATCCCTGGGCTTCACCGTGACCAGTATGTCGATCATGCCATTCCGGTCAAGGTCCGCCAGGGTCAGGAACATTACCTCTTTGCCGTCAGCCCCAACCAAATGGCGTTTCCAGGGTTGGCTCTTTGCGACCGAAGAGCCAGGATTTTCAAGCCAATAGCATCCCTGACTCGGTCCCCGGCGATCCGAAAGCAGGATATCCCGATCCGCGTCACCGTCCATATCAACGCTGACCAGCGACATGATCCAGCCGGTTTTAAAGAGCGGATGCCAGGCCCACGCCGATAACTCCTGCGGGTTGGCCGGAGACTCAAACCAGCCGATTTTCGCGTCAGGGCCCTTGCCGCCGGCCACGAGGTCAATACCGTTTTTGCCGTCAATCTCCATAGGAATAGAAAACATCCATTGAGTGACGAACTTGGAAGTGGGGAGGGCTTCAGTTCTCCAGGCGTTGGAGTCGAGGTATTTCTCTTTATCGTTGGGAGCCCAGTGGACAAAGATCGTTTTGCTTTCCCCTTCGGTGCTGCTGACGACATCCATGACCCCGTCAGCGTCGACATCGACAAAGACCGCGTCTTCAACGGAAGGGGTATTGCCAACCGTCACGGCAGGCCACTTGTCCTTCACTTTGGCCGGTCCAGGATTCAAATAGAGTCGAGTTACACCGCTTTCTTCCCAACCGGTGGTGATGTCCAACAGGCCGTCGCCGTTCACGTCGGCCAGCTTGATCCCGTCAGCACCTTCGAAGGAGTCGTCGATGGTATGGCGATTCCACGGCTTATGGTGACTTTGCGCATGCACAGAATTGCTCAGGAGAATACAAATGAGGAATAAACAAAGCGCAAAAGTGTTGCGCTTGTGAAATCTCTGAGATTGTGTTTTGTCTTGGGTCGCTAGCTTCATAATGAAGTCAAAGATTGGGTGATTATTTGACTTCTGAAGTGTTGTCTGTATCCAGCAGAGCCGCGACCGTGAGAGGGTGTCGCAAAAGTCCCGTAGGGACGAGCCACCGGCTCGCCCCTGCTATTTTCCCTCGTAAATGGTATCGGCGAAAGTACGCCCTGTTGGGATCATGGGGAGCACGTGCTCCGTATATGGAACAATCACGTCCAAAACATAGGGTTTATCCGAGGCAAGCATCTCGTCGAGTGCCTCGGAAACTTCCTCCTTGGCAGTGATACGCCGAGCCGGCAGCCCAAATCCTTGTGCAATGGCAACAAAATCAGGATAGATCCCCTCGGGGTTGCGGGGATCGCCGATGAAAGTGTGAGCCCGGTTGCTCGAATAGAATCGGTCCTCCCACTGAGCCACCATGCCCAGATGCTGATTGTTTATGATCAAGGCCTTTACTGGAATTTCTTCCACATAGGCAGTCGCCAGCTCTTGTACGTTCATGATAAAACTGCCGTCGCCATCGATGTCAATGACCTCCCAGTCCGGGCGCCCCAGCTTCGCGCCCAAGGCGGCTGGATAACCAAATCCCATGGCCCCCAATCCTGCCGAGGTCAACATGGTTCGCGGATACAGGAATTTAAAGTACTGCGCTGCCCACATCTGATGCTGTCCCACGCCCGTAGTGATAATGGCCTTCCCCTGTGTCTTTTCAGAAAGAAGTTCCATGACGTACTGAGGCATAATCTGCTTTCCGTCATCCCGATAGCAAAAAGGCTTCTCCCGCTTCACTTGCTCCAGTTCCTCCAACCACCCTGTGTAGTCATTTTGCCCTAGATCCATTTTGTTTAACTGTTCCAGCACATAACAAACGTCACTGGTAACGGGAATATGGGCGGTTTTCATCTTGTTGATCTCCGAAGCATCGATGTCTACATGGACGATCGTTCCGTGTTTAGCAAATTCCTCCACTTTTCCCGTCACCCGGTCATCAAAACGAACACCGAAGGCCAAGAGAAGATCCGCCTGATTGACGGCATAATTGGCGTAAACAGCTCCATGCATTCCCAGCATGTCGAAACAGAGGGGGTGGTCGGCGGGGAAGCCTCCCAAACCCAAAACCGTCATGACGATCGGAATTCCAGTTTTTTCTACAAATTCATGGAGAACCCCTGAAGCACTGGCACAAATGATACCGTTTCCTGCATAAATGATCGGCTTTTTGGCACTGCGGATTGCACCGGCGATCTGCTCCAGTTCCCGAACTCCAGCTTCGATGTAAGGCCGATAACTGCGCAGATTCACCTCGGTGGGCCATTCCGGTACGCACTCGGACTGCTGGACGTTCTTTGGGATATCAATCAAAACCGGACCTGGACGACCTGTCGAAGCGATATAAAATGCCTGTTTGACGACTCGAGGGAGATCTTCGACTCGCTGGACCAGATAGTTGTGCTTGGTGATGGGACGAGTAACCCCAACCACATCCGTTTCCTGAAATGCATCTTTGCCGATCATAGCCTGAGGGACCTGCCCCGTAATCGCGACAATCGGCACCGAGTCCATCTTGGCGTCGGCTTCCCTGGATACGTCAGCCACCAAGGCGTGGCATTGGAATCCCTTGCTTTGGATAGAATTCGCCACCTCATGGAGCGTATTCGAATTGCGGTCGACGGCTACGACCGTGGCACCCTCGGCGGCAAATAAACGGGTTGAAGCTTCTCCAATTCCCGCTGCCCCTCCAGTAACAATGGCACATTTGTTCCTCAATCGCATGGATTAGCCTTCGAAGAAAGCTTCGTCCCGTTTCCGATACTTGTAGGCAATTTCTTCATCCAGCTCAATTCCCAGACCAGGCCGGTCGGGAACAGAAATGTAGCCATTTTTAATCATTGGCTGGTCGGCACCTTTGACCAGTTCATCGAAGAAGGGAACACCGGCGGCATGCCATTCCAGACACAAGAAGTTTGGAATGGCGGCACAGACGTGGGCAGAAGCCATGGTTCCGATGGGTCCCGATATATTGTGGGGCGCCACCGCGACGTAATACATTTCGGCCAGATCGGCAATGCGTCGGCCTTCCAGAAGTCCACCTGCCTTTTGCAGGTCCGGAGCAACGATGTTCGCCGCTTCAGCTTCCAGCAGCTCGTGAAACTGCGTGCGCATATAATGATTTTCTCCGGTGGCGATGGGGACTCGAGTGGCTTGAGTGACCTGTCGTAAAGCAGCCATGTTTTCAGCCGGCGTAGGATCTTCAAGCCAGAGCAAGTTGAGATCCTCGCAAGCCCAGGCGAATTGCAGAATGTCGTTCACATTGAAGTTCCAGTGACAGTCAATAGCAAGGTCGATCTCATCGCCTATCGCACCGCGAGCGCCTTCGACCAGACTGAGCATGTATTCGATTTCCTGTCGGGTTAAAGCGCGGTTGAAGTCATCGCGAGAGTGAGGATTTGGCACATCCACGTCAAATTTCAAAGCCGTAAAGCCTTCTTGAACCATTTGAGAAGCCCGTCGCGCATAATCGTCAGGAGTGAAATACTCTCCGTGACCCGCTACCCCGTGATGTTTCATGCGTAGATCCACTTTTTCTTGAGGCCTCTCGGAGGAGGAGGATTGACCTTCTTCCTTTCTATTCTTCATCCAAGCGGGAGTCCGAGGGACCAAGACAGCAGACAGGCTTTCCAAGCCGTGACCGGCGTGACAGTCGGCATAGATTCGGATTCGGTCTCTATATTTGCCCCCCAGAAACTGATAGAGGGGCATCTTGAATTTCTTTCCCAGCACGTCCCACAGGGCGGCTTCAATCCCGGAAATGGCATGATATATCATTCCCGAGCTTCCACCTGTGCTTCCGGCTGAGCGCATTTTTCGACACAGGCGGTCAATATCTCGAGGATCTTCGCCCTCCAGAATTAGCCGATATTCGCGGATGGTGGCCGTCAACCCGGGGGCAAAGAAGGCTTCTCCATAGCCTACGATTCCTTCATCGGTCTTCACCTTGACAATGGTCCAGTCGTAGTTTGCCTCAATGACGCAGGTGCTGAGGGAGCTGATTTTCATACCTTCGTGCTTTCGTGCTTTCGTACTACTTGAGCTTTTCAAGCACGGCCTATTTGTATCATTGGAGCTGACAACTGACAACTGAACAGCTGTCAGCTGATCTCGGAGATCTCGGCACCAATCGCGGCCAGTCGCTGTGCCACGTTTTCGTATCCGCGCTGAATCACCTCGGCATGCTCAATGGTTGTGACCCCATCCGCGCAAAGTCCTGCCACAACCAGCGCCATCCCTGCACGGATGTCAGGCGATTCCAGGTGGGTTCCTCGCAGCAGTGTGGGTCCTTCAACCAAGACCCGGTGGGGATCACACATGGTAATATGCGCTCCCATTCGAACCAGTTTGTCGATAAAGAACATCCGCCCTTCGTACATCCAGTCCTGGATTAGGCAGAGTCCCTTTCCCTGAGTGGACAAAACGATGGCCAAACTGACCAAGTCAGTTGGAAAGGAGGGCCACAGCCCGGCAGTGACTTTAGAGGAGTTGGCAAGATCGCTCGCGCTGACCCTGAGGGTGCGGCCGCTGGTCTCTTCAAATTGAAGACCAAAGCGTTCCAAGATATTTTGAATCGGTGAAAACTCTTCTCGAGTAATTCCGTGCAGCTCAACCTGTCCTCGTGTGACTGCCGCGGCGATGGCGACAGTCCCGGCATCAATGTAGTCGCCTGGGACCTGGAAATCCATCTCCCTTTTATTGGCAGCGACACCGCGCCGGACACGATAATAAAGGGGGTGCAATTCAATTTCGCAGCCGAGTTGCCTGAGAAACTCGACCAAACTGAGGACATGGGGTTCACGTGCCGGGTTTTCGACTATTCCCTGGCCCAGTGCAGAAAATAGTATGAGTGCGTTTTCGGTTGCAGTCACAGAGCTTTCTTCGAGATACACTTTCGGCATTTTGACGTTGCGGATCTTCTTCAGTTCGATTCGGCCTGCACTCTCATCCACTGAGAATCCAGCCGAGCGAAACACATCCCAGTGCACATCAAAGGAACGTCTACCGATGGGACATCCTCCAGGCAGGTCACAGGCGACATGATTGAACAGAGGAGCCAGTGATCCAAGCAAAAGAATCGACCCTCGCAATTTCTCCACCAGGTGAGCCGGCAGTTCCCCGCCTCGAAGATTCCCTGAGTCGACAGATAGAGTCCCATTGTGCCAGCTGACTTGCACACCGAGTGCCTCAAGCAGCTCTACAAGATATTCCACGTCCACGATTCGAGGGACGTTGTGAAAGTGGGTGGTCGACTGACTCAGAAGAGACCCCGAAAGGAGGGGAAGAGCAGCGTTCTTGTTTCCCTGTACCCGATACTCACCCGACAGCTTTCGGCGGCCGGAGATGACAAACTTCTTACTCACAAGTCCCCCCGCAAGTTAGGCCATTGTGCATTATCAACGATTAGGATCTCAGGCTCCAGGCGAATCCGAAAACGCTTCCACACTTCTGCGGCGTACTGGTTCGCTAGTGTAAGGATGTCTTGAGCAGTTGCTCGTCCCAGATTCACCATAAGGTTGCCGTGATAGTCGGCAAACTGGGCATCTCCTAGCCGGACACCATTGGCTCCGACGGCTTCCAATAGCTTCCCTGCCGGTATTTTGCCAAACATGATGAAATCATCCGGTATTTTTTCCAGTGCTGTCTTGGAAATCTCGTCCAAGGAGACGTTCTTGAAGAAACTTCCCGGACATTTCAGTCCAGGGGGATACTTCACTAAACGCTTCGACAGGATCTCGTTGGAGATTTCCTGCAGGCTCTCGACACTATGTCTCAAGCGCAATCTGCACTTCAGGATAAACCAATCTGGCTGCCTTTTGAACAAGCTGTGGCGATAGTGAAACTCCAGATCGGACGTACAGAGCATCTGCACCTGATTTTCGGACCAAATACTGACTTCTACCACCGAATCGCTTATCTGCTGGCCGTAGGCACCTGCATTTCCCACTAAAGCTCCCGCAACTGTCCCGGGGATGCCGTACATGCGCTCCATGCCGGCCAGAGCGTGACGATTGAGCCAGCGAATCACTTCTCCCAGATTCTCGCCTCCTCCGACCTCTACCTCTTCTCCGCTGCGGTCCGTTCCGGTGATTCGATTCTGTACCACCAAGCCGGAAAAACCATGATCGGGGAAAAGCACATTACTGCCTTCACCCATATAAAAGACGGGAAGCGCTTTTTCTCGCGCCCAGGCGCAAGCCTGTTGGAGCTTCCGAACGCTGTCAACCTGTACGAACCAGCGGCCAATTCCTCCTACCCTCAGTGTACTCAACTCAGCCAGTGATACGTCGAACTGCAAGCCGAGGGAAGATGAGGTGGTAGCGCTCGTCATAGGTAAAGCTTAGCATAGGAGACAGAATCCAGAATCCAGAATTCAGAATTCAGAATCCAGAATTCAGAATGCTGACCCCCTGACCAGCTGCCCCCCTGACCCTCACCTTATCTGTTGGTTGCCAGGTAGTAAGGGGGTCATGGAAGCTAGTCAGCATTCTGGATTCTGAATTCTGAATTCTGTCTCCTGCTACGCTGTTGCATTTGGGCGCCTCAAACGTTAGAATCGTGCCCTTCATTTTAGCGTAAGCAAAAGGAGTGGTAAGTATCATGACAACGAATAGCACCCTGAATAAGGAAACTCGCGCCTTGAAGGGGTCGGACATTACGGTGGAGGCCCTGCTGCGAGAGGGTGTGGAGATAATCTTTGGGTACCCGGGAGGAGCCTCAATGGAAATCCATCAGGCTCTGACTCGGGTGGGTTCGGATCGAAAACTCCGAGTGGTACTCCCCCGGCACGAGCAGGGGGCCGTTTTTGCTGCGGAGGGGTATGCCAAGGCAACGGGTAAAGTCGGCGTGGCA
>JALLOL010000084.1 GCA_027717875.1 Acidobacteria bacterium AH-259-L09
GCGGTCGGGTGGATATATTGGGGCGATGGCCGCTTCTTGACGTGGATCGGGGCCGGCCTCTTCTTGATAGTGCTCTTTGGGTTCATCCTGGTTTCTATTCAAGCCATCAACAGGCAGTGCGAGAAACCCTGACCTTTCGCCACTTCGTGACGAGAACCTATGAATGATGCGGGCTAGCAGGCTAGCAGGGCTAGTGTGCTGTCATTTAAATAAGATTAATTAATTGGTTGTATGACTCAGCGCTTCCCGAGCCCGCTGGATCTTCTTCAGAATCTCTTCCCCCTTCGCCCGCCACTTGTAGGGCTTAGGATGGGCATTGCGCTCGGCGAGGTACTCTTCAATCGCCTGGACCAGTTCCCGCACGCTGCGGAAGCTCCCTTCGCGCACTACCTCGTTGGTCAGGTCCGCAAAGAACCGCTCTACCAGGTTCAGCCAGGAACTCGCCGTGGGCGTAAAGTGCGTCTGGAACCGTGGGTGTTTTTGCAACCAGGCTTTGACTTTCCAGTGTTTATGCGTGCCGTAGTTGTCCACAATCAGATGCAGGGCCAGCTCCCGGGGAGTCTCCCGGTCGATTTGCTTGAGAAAGCGCAGCCACTCGATGTGGGTGTGGTGGGCTTCGGTGCGGCTAATCAACTTGCCCTCCAGGTAATTCAGAGCAGCAAACAAGGTAATGGTCCCATGCCGTTTGTAATCGTGGGTGCGGGTGCGAATGTGGCCGATTCCCAGAGGCAGTCCCGGTTGCGTGCGTTCCAGCGCTTGGCATTGGCCCTTTTCATCACAGCACAGCACCAAAGCTTTGTCGGGCGGATTCAGATACAGCCCGATGACGTCCCAGAACTTCTCCTCAAAGTGGGGATCCCGGGAGACCTTAAAGGTGCGAGTCAGGTGAGGCTTTAAATCGTTTTGCTTCCAAATCGTATGCACACTATGCCGGGAAACACCCACTGCCTTGGCCATGCTGCGCACACTCCAGCGAGTCCGGCCAGGAGGAGGCTGAGTGGCTTTGACAATGATCTGCTCGACCTTTTCATGGGGCAGAGAGGGCTTGCGGCCCCGTCCCGCTTGATCGCTCAGCCCCTCCAGGCCCTCTTGCTCAAAGCGATGCGACCACTTGCAGACGCAAGCCGTGCTGACACCGAGCTTTGCTGCCACGCTTTCCTGCTTGTGCCCCTCGCTTCGCAACAAAATGATCCGCGCCCGCAGGCTATCTCGCTGACTCGTCGTGGCAGCCCGGACACGCCGCTGCAACTCTTGCTTTTCTTCGCCCGTCAGTTCAATGATTTCAATGGGACGTGCCACGCCTAAGGAGTGTGGCACAGAGGGATGACATTATTTAAAGTTATTTAGATGACATGACACTAGCAAGGGCGCTTCACTGCTCAAGCAGACGACTGATTCTCGCCAGGTTTTGTCCTCCGGGATTTGCTTTGCCGGGAGTGGTCAGGCTTGTGTAAGAGAAGAGCACAAAGCCTTCGGTTTGGAGCTCCCGTGCGATTTTTATCTTTTCAACCGTACTCGCCAGCGAGCTGTGGAAAGCGCCAATTCCAGCCCAGACCTGACGTCCGAAACTGAAAACTCGGGCCAGTGCAATGTGATTTCTAAAGACTTGCGGGTCGGGGTCGTATGCCATCGGGCAGATCCCATCCAGTATTCCCATTTTCAACCAACCCCTCCAGTCCTGACTGCGGTGAGTGTAGGCGTCGCCGGGATCGGGAAAAACGGCGGCGGTCACCATCACCTCCGGTCTTTGTGACTTCACAGCACCATAAATTCGCTCTACTAGATCAGTCACCCGCTGTCGGCGAAAGGCATTCCATTGGTCCGGATACAAGCGCGTGTAAACCAACCGATCGCTCCTATAGAGACGCGCTAGGAGCGCGCGCAGAGGTCGGTCCAGATCTCGATCCACTTCTTGGCGAAAGAGATCCAGAGCCACCCGGCTGAAACCAAGATCGGGATTGGGATAACGTACGTAATCGAAATGGAGACCAGCAATCTCATAGCGACTCAGGATGTTCAGCCAAATGTTCAGAATGTGTTCTTGTACCTCAGGATGAGCCGGTTCGATATAAAGGCCTTCTAACTTGCGGAAGCTTCCTTTGGAGTTTTGAATGATCCTCCGTATAAACCTTGCCGGGTTCGCGTCGGGGTCGTAGAGTTCATCAGCCAGTTTTCGCGGAACCATTATCCATTCCGGGTGCTGGTAAATAAGGTGATTTAGCGACTGAGGTAATCCGAGGTTGGCCACTAAGTAGGTGTTGATCCAAGCGTGCACCTTCAAATTCTTTTCCTTGGCCCGCTCAATCACACGGGCCAAAGGATCAAAATCCTCGGACTGCTTTCCAAGAGCATCGGCTCGGGGTTCATAGTCTGAACGGTAGTACGCGTCACCCCTGCCTCTCACCTGAACAATGAGGGTATTGAAGCCATTTTGCGCTGCAGATTCCGCCATCTGATCGATCAAGTCCGGGTTCTCAAGTGTTTGCCGCACCACCCACAGAGCCCGAATCTCTTCAGCGTAAAGCAGCGCCGAAAAATGGAACAAGAAAAGCGAAAAGAGAATCCTTAGATTCAAGAAAGATGGGATTTTCACGCTCTGACCCCCTTTCCTGGCAGTATAATAAATAGCTATGCCGATTTGGGAATATTGCTGCTCCAAGTGTGAAAAAGCACACTGCGTTCCAAGACAAGAAACACAATGCGAGTTAGCGCTCAACTAGGCCTGCTTCAATCTCCCTGCTGGAGAGTTCACCCTGTTCCGGATCGAAAGGGAGTCCACGGCTGGCAGCGACGCGGTCAATGAAAGACAGGCCAAGAGGACCCACGTAATTCTCTTCAATCGTAAAAGCCGGATCAGCCAAGGCTTCTGGAAATGAGACAGATTGGTAGCCACGGTTTTGCAGCATCTCGAGTAAATCTTCTAGGAAGTTAGCGGTCGCCACCCCACAGTGAAGCCAGAGAATGTGATTGATGTTACGCTCAAAGACGTTTTGCGATTGGCTCTCGGCATAGTCCAAAGCTTTGCCAATGTGCTCCAGGTAGATGGACTTCAATTGAGCGATTTTCTGGGGATCTTGCTCGTTTTCGATGTAGATTGGGTTGAAGCGGTAGTCTGAAGTCTTTACCGTGACATGAGCGGTTTCATATCCTCCATTATATAAGGCTTTGGCGACATTTTCCTTTTTTCGCTTGGTGTCTCCCTGGTGAAGGAAAGGGTAGCGAAGGTACCGATAATTGAAACGATGAGTACGCGAAGCGCGGCGTAGGTATTTTTGCCCGTCCACGACATGATGAAGAAAATCTTCCGCGCTTAACTGGTTGAGATCAACATCGGAGTAAGTTTGATTCCCCACGATGTGACCTCGAGATGCCCAGTCGAGTAAAACAACATAAGTGGACGGCTCATCGTCAACTTTTTCTTCAACTACAAATCCGGCCGCCTTGATTCCCCGTTGCTCCAAGGTACGCAGGATAATGTTGCTGATCTCCCGCGGCCTCCAGAAACCAAACGGACCGAGTGCGGGCAGATCGTCAAAAGTCAGGGCAATTTTCTTGTCTTGTGCCAGAAGCCCGGTAGGGAAACTCCAGCTCAAGCTCCAAAAGAGCAAGAAGAGCAAGGTAAAACAAGGGGAAAGTGAACTTTTCTGTTTGCTGCGGGCTCTCCTGAACTGCATGCTCGAGACAACTAAAGTCATGGCAATCTGAATGTTATCCGCGAAGATCTGTTAAGATCCGTGTGATCCGCGATTGTAGTTTCGAGTTAGTGATTTGTCTATGCCCGTTTGTTTATATGTGAAAGCCAATAGACAATCATGTCCCGAGTTTTTCAGAATGGGAGACAGCCGTCGGACATTCAGGAGGCGATTTGGTAATCGATGTCAGCCTCTTTATGTTTTCTTATGATCTCGCTAGTCATTGCTCATCGCGGCGCTTCCGGCGAAGCTCCAGAGAATACAATGGCGGCCTTTGAACGGGCCATTGAAATGAAAGTCGATCTTATCGAGCTTGACATTCACTTCTCCAAAGACGGTGAAATCATGGTGATCCACGATGAAACTGTTGACCGGACAACGGACGGTCGGGGTGCGATCGCCGAAATGACTCGGAACGAGGTTCAAGCACTGGATGCAGGATCTTGGTTTTCGCCTCGTTTTGAGGGGGAAAGGGTCCCCACACTGAGCGAAGTAATTGAATTGGTCAAGCCGACCCCAGTCAACCTTTTAATCGAGATCAAACAGGGGAGGGGCTTGCCCCATGGCTTTGAGAAAAGGCTAATTCAAGCCATCCAAGAGCACAACATACTATCCCGGGTCATCGTTCAATCCTTCAACCACGCTGCAGTCAGAAAGGTTAAGGAAGAAAACCCCTCCATTGCCACCGGGGCGCTCATCGATTACCGCTCGCCTGATCCCGTTTCAGAAGTCAAGGCCGCCGGTGCGGAGACGCTGGGTCTCAAGTCCAGTCTGGTCACGAGAGAGATCATCGAAAAGGCCCACCGAAATGGTCTGCGGGTCTTTGTGTGGACGGTCAACAAATTGGCCCGGATCAGAAAGATGTTGACCCTCGGAGTCGACGGAGTCATTACTGATTATCCCAGCCGCGTTCGCCGGTCGCAGTAATTGATTCAGTTTTTGCCATTTCTCTTTGGTTGACATGGCGAGTACCGCTTCTTATATTGCAGTTCAATCTCTTACTGAATTAGGAGAATGGGAAAATGTGCAAACTTCTCGGTTTTGCTGCCTTCCTTGCTGCACTGGCTGCCTGTTCGACCCCGACGGAGCAACCGAAAGAACCCGTCGCGCCTCGGGATTTTTCGGGACGCTGGGACGTCACGGTTGAGACGGCAGAGGAAAGTTACCCCTCCTGGTGGGAGATCACACAGGAGAAAGGCCGGCTCACAGGGCGTTTTGTCGGACGGGTTGGTAGTGTTCGACCCATCCCCAATATTGAGGTTTCTGGCAGCCAGCTCAAATTGAGTCTTCCGGTTCAATACGAAGCACACCAAAGCAATCTGATGTTTACCGGTGAACTGGTCGGTGGCAGGCTGCACGGGACCACCAACGCAGAGGATGGTTCGACGCTGCAGTGGGCAGCAGTACGGGCGCCTGAATTGCAGGCGCCAACAGAGCCCGAGTGGGGAGAGCCCATCGAGCTTTTCAATGGGAAAGATCTCAAAGGTTGGAAAGCCCGCCATGCGGAGATGCCAAACAACTGGAAAGCGCAAGAAGGAGTGCTGGTCAACACGGAAAAGGGTACGGACTTGATTACTGAAGCCGTGTTTCAGGATTTTAAATTGCACCTTGAGTTCAAGTATCCGAAAGGAAGCAACAGCGGCATCTATCTCCGCGGACGTTATGAGGTGCAGGTTCAGGATGACTACGGCAAGGAACCCAGCAGTGTTTATATTGGTGGGGTCTATGGGTTCCTCACCCCCGGTAAAAACGCCGGAAAGAAGGCCGGTGAGTGGCAAGATTACGACATCACCTTACTGGAGCGCCGAATCACGGTCGTTCTGAATGGTGAAACCGTCATTGGCAACAAAGAAATTCCGGGAATCACGGGTGGAGCTCTTGACAGCAGCGAGGGAGAGCCTGGGCCAATTATGATTCAAGGGGACCATGGCCCCGTATCCTATCGCAATATAGTGCTCACACCTGTGAAGTCGGTTCCGGCCCCATAAGTATTTCTTGTTTCCATGCTGAGGAGAAAGAGTCAGGATGTCAGAAAGAGAAATTTCCGGGGGTGCCTGCGAGCCTAGAAAGTGTTATCATGGATTTTCTAGCATGAGAATATTGAAAAATTGGGTGCTCATAACCATTGTGAGTCCAACCCTCATCTGGCCTCTATTAGGCCAAGATGAGGCTTCAATGTCGGCTCCTGTCCTCAGGGGGACACCTGAAGAGATCAGTGTCACCATCCGATTCTCAAACTTTGTTTCCGGGAACAGATATCGTCTGGGCGTCGGCACCGCTGGTGATAAAATCAACAACGCCACAATCGAACTCTTAAAGGGCGACACTCCCCTGTCGAAAAAGCTGGTGAGCTTTAGGCAGGGTTACGCCAAAGACTGGTTTGAGGTCAAGGAGATTGTTGTTGAGGGCTTTCTTTGCTCGTCCGCTGACCTTCCCAGACAGGATGAAGAGTTGACTTTGAAAGTTAGCATCCCGCGAGCTGAGGCGGACAGATTGAAGAGATTCTTTGTGATACTGGCAAAACATTACCCTCCGAATCGGTGGTACATTATGGAGGGCGCCGAATTGGACGACTCTCTTTGGTAAACCACTAGCCCCTTTTTGTCAAAAATCTATCCTGCTAAGTGCCTCGTTCCGCCAATACGATAACGTTTGCTGATGGGGCTTGCGAGGCGAGGTCCAGGAGCGAGGCACTAAGCAGCACTCACTTCTAGCTTTGCACGAAAGCGCTTGAAGAAGACTGCCATCCCTAGGCTCAGGAGACGGAAATGAGAAAACATGGACTGCTCCTCGTTGTTTTTGCAGCATTTCTTTCCCTTTCATGGAGAGGAGGTGAGAAGCCGCGGGTGCTTCTCTATTATGACATGGAGGGGATTTCGGGTATCGATAAGAGCGATTACACTCGGTTTGGAAACCCTCTCTACCGGGAGGGACAAACACTTCTCACACAGGATGTCAACGCGGCTATTCGGGGATTAATCCGTGGTGGAGTGGGAGAAATCATGGTGACTGATGCCCACGGGAGCGGAAATCCGGAACCCGATATCTTTTTGGATGACATGGATCCGCGCGCTCGTTTTGAGTGGCGAGACAGACCGTTTCGCCCTTACATCGATAGTCCAAATGATTCCTACGACGCCATTGTCTGTATTGGTATGCATGCCGGTGCAGGTTTCTCCGGCTTTCTATCTCACACGTTTACAATTGAGCCACTGTGGAAGATCAACGGCTTAGAATTCAATGAGACCATGATAGTGGCTCAGTCGGCAGCCCGTTTTGGAATCCCCCTGATCATGGTGAGCGGCGATGACGTTTTGGGTGTGCAGATCCAAGAGATCTTTCCAAAAGCAGAGTACGCCATCGTAAAGGAAGCTGTGGACGTCTCCTCGGCGACTCTTTTTCCTTCTGAGGAAGCGATGCGCCGAATCGAAGATGCTGCTGCAGCAGCCGTAGAGAAGCTCCAGAAAGAAGCTCCTGAGCCTTGGAGTTTGCCGGGTCCTTACCGATGGGAGATTTCTTTCTTAAGTGAACGTCAAGCAGAATGGGCTTCCATTTATCCAGGCGTGGAGCGGGTCAACAGCATCACTGTGGGATTTAACGTCACTGATTGGATTCATGGATACGAGGTGAGCACTGAGAAGGTGATTCCCTTAGCCCGGCGCGAACGTATCTATGTCCTTCAGGATATTGTCAAAGAGATGCCTGAGGCACAGCAAATCATGCAGCAGTTTGAAGAGCGCTTGCTGCAGCGCTTGTACCAGGGATACCCGCCTGTAAGACCTGTTCCAACACCCGAACCTCAACCGCGGTATCATGGAGTAAGGTAGAAAAGAGCAAAAGAATTTAGAATCCAGAAGTCAGAATTCAGCGCCGATGCAGTAGAGTGGGTGTGAGAAATGCGGACTCGATCCACAAGGGAGTATTGAAGTGGCTGATGAGACGCTGGTTTTCTCAGGAATTTCAGATATTGCTACTCGCATTGCCAGCGGAGACCTTTCTCCCGTGGAGGTGGTCGATGTCGTTCTGGCGCGCATCGAGCAGCTAAATCCCCAGTTGAATGCCTACATCGCCGTCATTGACTCGGCTCGGCACCAGGCGCAGGCTGCGCAGGAGGCGCTAGCGACAAAAAAGAAGCTGGGCCCACTTCATGGTGTGCCTTTGTCCATCAAAGATATCATCCTGACACGAGGAACTCTCACCACCGCTGGATCCAAGATCTTCGGTACAGGATCTGCTGCTAATCGTGATGCCTTGCTGGTAGGGCGTCTTCGCAGAGCTGGAGCTATTGTGGTGGGAAAGACCAATCTGCACGAATGTGCATTCGGAGTCACCAATGAGAATAGCCATTTTGGAGCAGTCCGCAATCCATGGGATTTAAGGCGAATTCCTGGAGGATCCAGTGGGGGCTCGGCAGCAGCAGTCGCCGCTGGGCTTTGCTATGGTTCTATTGGAAGTGATACGCGTGGTTCGATTCGTATTCCTTCCGCTTGTTGTGCAATCACCGGCCTCAAACCCACTCTAGATCTGGTGCCGATGAAGGGCGTCATCCCCTTAAGCTGGACACTTGATCATGTTGGACCGATGACGCGAAGCGTGGAAGATGCGGCCAGATTGCTGGAGGTGCTCGCTCAGAGATCTACAAATTATCTCAAGGCATTAAGACTTCCCATCCACTCCCTGCGATTAGGAGTGTGTGAATATTACTTTCGTGATCTGGATGCGGAGGTCGAGCTGGCGGTGCAAGGCGCTGTACAGGTTTTTCGTGATGCCGGTCTGCAAGTTCAGCAAATCTCTGTCAATCATCTGGCTGAGGCTCTGACGGCTTCGGATATTATCGCCCGTGCCGAGGCAGTCACCTATCACGATCGTTTTTTGCGCGAGCAGCGCGAATCTTACGGTTCAGCCGTTCGCGAGCGTCTTGAAACCGGCTACTCAGTGACAGGGATGGAGTACGTCCAGGCTGAGCGGGTACGGATTGAAATGATTGAGGAGTTCAAGAAGGTGTTCAAACAAGTGGATTGTCTGATCGGAGCGGCGCTTCCTGCCCTGCCGCCGCCTGTCGGCCAAAACTTCATTCGAATCAATGGGCGAGAGGAGCGCATTGTCCCGGGCTTCGTGCGCTTCAATGCTCCCCAAAATGTGGCTGGTATTCCTGCTCTAGGATTGCCCTGTGGCTTCAGTCAGTCCGGCCTGCCGATCGGGTTTCAGCTCATCGCCGGGCGTCATCAAGAACACATCTTGTTCCAGCTGGGTGCGCACTTTCAACGGGTCACCGATTGGCACCTGCGACATCCTGCTGCGACCCCCTTGAAAACCTGGTGACGTTTCTCGGGTTAGGTTTATGATGAGGATAGAAAATGAAACAAGAGATTCGCATTTCGACCAGTCGGCACATTGAGATGAAGGAGATTACCAGGCAGCTGCGGGAACTTGTTCATCGGCAAGGCTTCAAACAGGGGATCTGCATGGTCTATTGTCCTCATACGACGGCAGGACTGCTCATCAACGAGAATGCCGATCCCGACGTTTGCTCGGATCTGGAGCGAGCTTTTGAAAAAGTTGTGCCCGAGATCGCCTTTGAGCACGTGGAAGGGAATTCACCTTCACATTTTCTCTCCTGCATCACGGGTTCTTCGCTGAACCTTTTGGTGGAAGACTCGCGCCTCCAGTTGGGCCGCTGGCAAGGAGTTTTCTTCTGTGAATTTGATGGCCCACGCCAGCGCACTGTCTGGGTGTATTTGCAGGGTAGCTAATCCGCATTTCTCACACCGACTCTACTGCATCGGCGCAATCATCCGCCCCGGACTGCGTTGCGCT
>JALLOL010000085.1 GCA_027717875.1 Acidobacteria bacterium AH-259-L09
CAACTTGGTGACGACGATCTCGTATGGCTTCTGGGTCCCTTCCACATAAAAGTAGATGGGCTCGTTGAGGTATTGGTCTTTTCTCTTGATGCGTTTTCTTCCCACCCTGATTTCCAACTCGTAGCGCTGCCTTCTAAAATCGATGTCCTTCATCCGAAGGTAGACCCCAAAAACCTTCATGATTCCAGTCTTTTCCTGCAGTTCAAAATTGTAGTACTCCCGTTCCAGGGATTTCTTGAATGCAGACAATTCGCCGGATGTGGAGCTGGCTTTTTCACTGACTTGCGTAAGACCCTCACGATTGTTTTCGATATCTGATCGATTGCGCGTCGACATCTCACGCACTTGACCGATCTCCGAATGAGCCTGGCCGACTTGCTGTTTGACTTCTGTAGCCTCCACTTTTAAATGAGCTGTTTCTTCTTTCAGGGCATCGACTTCACTTTGATTGGCTTTTTCGATGGACATGGACTCCAGCTCGTGTGATTGTTGCGTCTGTTCCGACTTCAACTCAGTGTAAAGACCCTTATAGTGGTTCAGCTGCCCGGCCTGAACGCGGAGTTTCGACTGGCTTCCCGATAGCCCCGTTTCAAGAGTTTCGATTTTTTCTTGAGAGCTTCCCAAATCCTGTGTCACGCTGGAGAGCTGACTTTGGCTGGCAATCAGGCTGACATTGAGCTGGTCAATTCTCTGTTGAGCTTCGAAAACGTAGTACGCCAGAGCACAGAGCGCAGCTACCAGAACAATCAAGCCCACAATATTTTTTGTTGCCCTGGACTCTGCCTTAGCCTCACCTTCAATTCCACTGCTCTTCCTGACGCGGGAAAATAAAGGATCTTCAAAGCCTTTGATTTGCTCCGAGCCATTCATAATTCCTCCAATCGAATCAGTCTATTGTTGATGTTTCTCTCACCAGCTTATTTAGATTGGGAGTGCTGTAAAATGTTTCAAAGGTGTCCACAACTGGTTCAATCAGCTTCAACCACGGCTCGCTCTATTACACACTTTACTTTTCCAATCATGGTTGGCTTGCGGCTGACTTGGCCCAGTATCTGGGTGATGTCTTGACGGCCGAAGATCGGCCGATCGCCATCCTCAAGCTTCTGGGTTATACAATGGAAATTCAGAAGGAAAGGCCATCTCGCCACGCAGACCATTGGGTAGAGATTGATCTTGAAAGGCGCGTTCTCGCTACCAATTCAGAACTGGTCCGCAAGGCAGTCGACCAAGCCACCCCTGGCCCAGAAGATCCCTACAGTCCCACGGCGCTGCGTCGTCTGCACGAGGTTTTAGACGAACACGATTTTACGGTAGAGCTGTTTTAGGAAGGGCGTTTCCGGGGACAGAGCATTTCGAGGCCCCTAAACCTGCAGCATTCCCGTCTTAAACTCCGGGAACTGAGGATTGAGGGCCGCAACCTCCAAGGCCAGTTTCAAAGCCTGTCGCGTGCGGTGTGGCTCGATGATTTTATCGACCCAAAGCCGCGCTGCTGCATAGCGCGGATCCAATTGCTGGGTATACTTCTGGCTAATGTTCTCCAGTAACTTCTGGCGGGTCTCTTCGTCAATCTCCTTGCCTTCACTTCTCAGCTGGCGAACTCTTAGGTCGAGCAATGTCTTTGCGGCTTGCTCAGCCCCCATGACCGCATAGCGGCACGTGGGCCATGCCAGGATGAAACGGGGATCGTAGGCCTTGCCGCACAGAGCATAGTTGCCGGCTCCATAGCTGCCTCCCGTAATCACCGTTATTTTGGGAACAACACTGTTGGCAACCGCATTGACCATTTTTGCCCCAGACTTGATGATTCCAGAGATCTCAGCTTCTCTCCCCACCATGAAGCCGTTCACGTCCTGAAAGAAGAGTAAGGGGATGCGACTTTGGTTGCAATCCATCACAAAACGCGCCGCCTTGTCGGCACTTTCCGTGTAGATCACTCCCCCGACCTCGAAGGGCTGATTGGGCACTTTAACGTGCTGCTTCTGATTGGCCACCACTCCCACCGACCATCCCGCCAAATGGGCATAAGCGCAAATCAGAGTTCGCCCGTATTCGGCCTTATACTCGATCAACTCACCTTCATCGAAAATACATTCAAAGATTTCTCGGACGTCGTATTCTTGGGAGGGATCGAGCGGCATGCGCTGGTAAATTTCCTGAGGGGAACAACGGGGTGGTTTCTCCTCAACTCGCTTGAAGGGAGTTTTGGGAGGTTCTGCCAACTCACCGACGAGTTGCCGGATACGCTCGAGGCAACTTTCATCTGTCTGTTCCCGAAAATCGATAGTCCCGCTCAGCTGCGAATGAAGTTTTGCCCCACCCAGCTCATCACTGTCCAAGTCCTGACCAATAGCAGCCTTGACCAGAGAGGGTCCGGCAATGTAAAGACCACTGCCTTCGGTCATCAAGATCTTGTCGCACATGACGGGAAGATACGCTCCCCCAGCCACACAATGCCCCATAATGGCCGCGATTTGAGGAATGCCCTCGGCCGAAATACGAGCGTTGTGGCGAAAAATGCGACCAAAGTCATCCTCATCGGGAAAGATCTCATCCTGGAGTGGCAAGAACACGCCGGCAGAGTCAACCAGATAGATCAAGGGCAGCCTGTTGTCCATGGAAATACGCTGAGCCCGCAGCACCTTTTTCACGGTGGTTGGAAAGAAGGCACCTGCTTTGACGGTAGCGTCATTGGCAATGATCATGAAGTGTCGACCTTCGACTCGACCAATTCCAGTGATGACGCCTGCTGCGGGAGCGCCGCCCCACTCTTCATAGATCTGAAAAGCTGCAAACAAACTGAGCTCAAAAAAGTCGGTCTGGGGATCGATCAGCTTCTGGATGCGCTCCCGGGCGGTCAGACGGCCCTTTTTGTGCTGCTTTTCAATAGACTTCCTGCCTCCACCCAATTCGATTTCTCGCTCGCCGGCCCTGATCAGTTCCAGGATCTCATCCCAGGATTGGCATGTCTCTAACGTTCTCTTGGCCACCACTCCTCCCTCGTGAATCCTTCTCGTCCATTATATATAGGGCTGGATCACCATCATAGAGAGTCTCTGTAGAGTGAGAGTGCTTCGTTGCGTTGACTTCAGCACGCACTGCCCATAGAATTCCCGGCGTGCGGAACACTGTTCTGCCAGAACTCCTGTTTGCGCTTCTCACTGCTGCAGGCTGTTCTTCATTCTTGCAGCTTGCCGGCTCCGAAGCAGATGTCCTCATTCTCTCAGGTACAGTTGAGTCCCGCCAGATCGAAGTGGGATCGAGAGTTGGGGGACGAATCAGTGAAGTCTCGGTTCAAGAGGGAGATACGGTCAAAGCCGGTCAACTTCTGGTTCGCTTTGAAACATACGATCTTTTGGCCAAGAAGGAGGAAGTTCAAGCTGCCGTCCGCCAGGCCGAAGCCGAGCTGGAGAAGCTGCGCAGAGGCTTCCGCCCCGAAGAGTTAAGGCAAGCTCGAGCGACGGCCGGGGCAGCTGCGGCTCAACTCGAACTGCTGCGCAGAGGTCCCCGCCAGGAAGAGATCGATCAGGCAGGGGCTGAGCTCGACCATGCCCAAAGCAATTGGAGAAATGCGCGAGCCAGGTTCAATCGCGTTGCCGACCTCTTCGAAAGGGGTGTTGTCTCTCGGCAGGAGCTGGACGATGCCCTCACCAACCACGAGCGTGCTGAAGCTCGGGAAAAAGCTATGCAGAAGCAGCTTGACATCTTATTGGCAGGGACCCGGCCTGAGGAAATTGAAGCTGCTGAGAAGCGGTACGAGGAAGCGATGGCACGGCTTCGTCTGCTGGAGCGGGGGTCACGACGGGAAGACATTGAAGCGGCGCAAGCCCGATTCGAACGAGCTCAGGCCCAACTGAAGGCCATGGCAATTCAGCTAGCGGAGACCGAGGTACGGGCACCCGCCGATGCCTTCGTGGAAGTCCTGGACATCCGGCCCGGAGATTTGATTGCCTCCGGGTCTCCTATCGCTGTGCTTCAGGAACCGGATGAAATCTATGTTCAAGTCTACATTCCAGAGACGAAATTGGGATGGGCCCAGCTGGGGAAGCGGGTGCAAATTACGGTCGATTCCTTTCCCGATGAAAAATTCGAGGGGAAGATTGCCTTCATCGCACGGCAGGGAGAGTTCACACCGCGCAATATTCAGACGCGCTCCGAGCGAGAGCACCAGGTCTTTGCAGTGCGTGTAAATATCGAGAATCGAGACAATATCTTGCGCCCCGGGATGGCTGCGGACGTTCGCATCACACTGGAAAGGTGAGATTATGCCCGCCATTGTCGCTCAGGACCTGACCAAGCGATTCGCTGATCTTACCGCTGTCAATAACGTCAGCTTCTCCGTTGATCAGGGCGAAATCTTCGGCTTTCTGGGTCCCAACGGATCTGGTAAGTCAACGGTCATCAAATTGCTGTGCGGACTTCTACAGCCGAATGCCGGAACAGGCCAGGTGGAAGGGTTTGACATTGTTCGCGAATCGGACAAGATCCGGGAAAACACCGGATATATGTCGCAGCGGTTTAGCCTTTACCCGGACCTGACGGTTTTGGAAAATATCACCTTCTACGGGAAAGTCTATGGTTTGCAAGGGGAGCGATTAAAGCGGCGGCGCCAGGAAGTTCTTCAGATGCTCCAGCTGGAAGAACGTCAACATCAGCTTGCCGCAACCCTATCTGGGGGCTGGAAACAGCGACTGGCACTGGCGGTGGCCATTTTGCATGAGCCAAAGGTGATGTTTCTAGATGAGCCCACTGCCGGAATCGACCCCGTGGCTCGCCGTGAACTATGGGATCTGTTTTTCGAATTCTCCAGCCAAGGCAGGACTCTTTTCGTCACCACCCATTACATGGACGAAGCGGAACGCTGTACGAGTGTCGGCTACATTTATATGTCCCATTTGATCGTCAGGGGTCAACCCAGCGAGCTGAAGCAGCTGCCCGATGTGACTCCGGAGGGGACTCGACGAATCGAGGTCAAATGCGATCATATTACGTCGGGCCTGGAGGTTATGCGCCGGGCACCCTATGTTCGGGATGCCACGATCTTTGGGCAGCTTATCCACCTGCTCATAGATGCCCATATCAACTTAAAGCGCATTCGGGAGACGCTGGCCGAGGCGGGGATGGGAAGCATCGAAACCCGTGAGGTCGACCCTTCTCTAGAAGATGTGTTCGTTACCCTTACCCGAAAAATACAGGCCGAGAGGCGAAAGGCAGCAGTCTCACCAGGATGAGCATATTTCGAGGATTCGCCGCAGTACTTCACAAAGAGACCATCCAGATCCGCCGCGATACTTTCGCGCTGTTCTTGATCTTGGTCTTGCCCATGTTTCAGCTCCTGATGTTTGGCTATGCCATCGACACGAACGTACGCAACATCAGAACCGCCGTTTACAATCTGGACAAGAGCCGGGCCAGTCGTGAAATTCTCGATGCTTTTACCAACACGGATTACTTCGAGATCGTGCGTTTTGCAGAATCGGACCGCGAACTCAATGACTTGATCATCTCCGGGCGGGTCAAAGTCGGCATAAAGATTCCTCCCGATTACTCAAAGCATATTCTTAATGGACGGCAGGCTACAGTGTTGGTCTTAATTGATGGTTCTGACTCATCAATCGCTTCACGAGCGATCAACGCCTCCACAGCCGTAGGATTGAGACGCTCACTCCAACAATTGGCGCTCAATCAGTTTGCTCAAGCCAAGATGCTGCCGATTGAGGTCCGGCCCAAGATGCTCTTCAACCCCGACATGCGAAGCGCCAATTTCATGGTCCCCGGCTTGATTGCCATTATTTTGCAGATCATTACCACCTTCCTGACGGCCTTCTCGGTCGTGCGCGAGCGCGAGCGCGGCACTTTGGAACAACTCCTGGTGACACCGATAAAACCGTTAGGATTGATGCTGGGAAAGTTGACTCCCTATTGTGTCATTTCCTTCCTTGAGATGTGCAGCGTCCTCGTCATCATGCGCATCATCTTTCTGGTGCCCATCAGTGGAAATCTTTTGTTGCTCTTGCTTACGACCATCCCATTCTTGTTTACCGCCTTAGGAATTGGCCTCCTTATTTCCACCATCGCGAAGAATCAGGTCCAGGCAATGCAGATGGCCTACTTCGTCATTTTGCCTTCGATCCTTTTGTCTGGCTTCATGTTTCCACGAGGGTCGATGCCAGTGGTGATGCAGTGGGTAGCCTACTTCATCCCTGCGACCTACTTTATTGAAATCATGAGGGGTATCGTTTTGCGGGGAGCGGGTTTTCTGCAGCTATGGCCCAACGTCCTGGCTTTAGTCATAATGGGAGGGTTCATCCTCGGCGTCAGCACCTTCCGTTTTCAAAGGCGGCTGGGCTAACATACTTTTGGAGCCAAAAACGAAGTCCCAAAAACGAAAAACTCAAGGGCTAGCAACCGAAGGAACAAAGGAGATAAAAATGCGAGTTATCCCACTAATGATTGTCTGTATAGTCTCTTCGGTCACCGCGCTGAGCAGCGACCAGGACTGGATTGACCTGTTCAATGGAAAGGATTTAACAGGATGGAAGGTCACCGGGAACCCGGCGGCTTTTTCCGTCCAAAACGGGACAATTTACTGCAGTGGCAGCAGGGGGCGGATGATCTATTACCAGAAACAGCCATTCGATGACTTCATCCTGAAAGCCGAGGTCAGGCACAGCCCAAAGGCCAACAGCGGAATTTTCTTCCGTATGACAGATGTACGGGATCCAGTGCAAACCGGTATCGAGATGCAGGTGCTTGACAGCTACGGAAAGGAAAACGTCGACAAGCACGACTTTGGGGCCATCTACGACATCCAGGCCCCCAGCAAGAACGCGGCCCGGCCGGCCGGCCAGTGGAACGATGTTTCGCTGACCTGCCGGGGATCAAAGATCCAAGTAGACCTGAATGGGGAGCGCGTCATCGACATGGACCTCAGTCATTGGACTGAAGCCGGTTGGAACGCGGATGGCACCAAAAATAAATTCAAAACCGCCTACAAAGAAATGACCAAGGCCGGGTACATCGCTCTTCAAGACCATGGTCACGAGGTGTGGTACCGCAACCTCAGGATCAAGCCACTGGGGCGGGAATAAGACAACTGTGGCCCCCAGTTGTCAGCTTTCGGTTGAACCTTTTCTGCCCCTGCTTCGTTCTAAATATTGAAAAGGAGGTATCAAAAATGCGACTCAGACGATATGTAATCGCAATTTTCTTGATTTTCCTGTTCGAGTCCACATCGCAGGCCGCACCCGGCAGATGGCTGCATGTGCGGGTCGAGGAAGCCGGAAAAGGAGAAAAGGTCAAGGTGAATATCCCTCTTGCCTTGGTAGAGACTGTCTTGCCGCTGGTCAAAGAACAACACTTGGCGAAGGGTCGGATTCGATTGCAGGAGAAGGGCTTCACGGTCAGCGATCTTAGGGAGGTTTGGAGAACGCTCAGGGCTGAGGGAGACATGACGCTAGTCGAGCTGGAGTCCTCCGATGCGGATGTGCGAGTCTTTATCGAGGGTGATTACTTGCGGGTCAAGTCGGCTGAGACCTCGGAGAAAAAGATCGAGATCAATGTCCCCGCCCCAGTCGTCGATGCGCTGCTTTCGGGTGAGGGAGAAGAGATCGATATCTTAGCGGCACTTCAAGTCCTCCAGCAGATGGGTGGTCAGGAAATTGTTTCCGTCCAAGACGACGATACATCGGTAAGGGTCTGGATCGACGAAAGTAATGAAACCCAATAGGCTCACGACTGACAGGGTGAACTTGTATCGGGTTGAAGGTTTGAAAGTTGAAGATTAGAAAGTTAAAGTTCAAAACCTGAAGTGAGAAAGTAACATCAAGTTGAATATGTAACCCACCGCAACCTTCAACCTTCAACCATTTTTGAATCCTGGCTCCTGACGAGGGACAAAAGTGCCTTCGCGATTCCTCCAAAAAGTGCCCCTATAACAACCGTGTATGCGATCCAGAAAGTCAGCTGCGGCAGGAGACCGATCCAGAAAAACCTTGCCCATGCTCCCATCTGGGGGAGGTCCGGAGGCGGAGCGTCATAGTGAGTACCCCAATTGCCCAATATGGCGAACAGCATGACGAGGACTACAGGAATGCGCGCGGCGACTCCATAGGCCAGCAAAGCCTTGGCGAAGGCGGGCCAAGCTCGAAACTGAATAGCCGTTATTGCCAGCGAAGCCAGAGCCAAAAGAATGAGCTGGCCTCCTGTTTGGAGCTGCAGCAGCCTGGCCAGGAAAACGAAGAGCGTAAAAGCGACCAGGCCCAGACATGCGTAAGCGATGATTCTCCCCCCACCAGGAGCGTCAGGGTTCAGCTTGGCTAGTTTCAGCCCAAAATAGATGCCGAAGATCGGCACGAGCCAGGCTATGCCGACAAGAGCACCACCGCCACCAGCTTCGGGATTAAACAAGAGCGAGGACCAGTTTTTGAGTTCGCCGACCAGCCGCAAGATTGTGACTCCCAGGCTGATCAGCGCTGGCACCAAAATAAGATGCATGATTGACACGCGACTGTTTGATGATACCTCTGACATAATAACTCCCTTGGGATTCTAGCAGCCAACAATAGACTTTGTCAGCTTCGTACCGGTCCGGACCGTCCGGATACTACAGCTATTGGGCTTTTGAGCTGTTGTCTATTGTCTGTGGTGTGTGGTCTGTGGTCAGGCCCATAGCGCCGCGCAGTTGTCAGCTGAACTCAAACGGCCAGCAATGTCGTCAGCAGGTAACCACCCCTCTTGTCACTTTCGTCCCTGGTTTGGTGATACACATCTTCGGTGACTTTGGAGCGGAAATAGGTGGAGCCAAGGAAGGCAAAGAGCCGCTCGGCCCTATGTGCGCTGACGGGTTCATCCAGAGATCCTTCCTCAAACGCGAGACGCTGCCGGACGAGCCTGCTCAATTCATCCCTGGGAGCATTGGCGTAATGTGCACGCACACAGATGCCTCCCTTCTTGAGTAGACCTCGCAGGTTCCGGGAGATGACCTTGTCAGTGAGCATTGAATCGTACACAGTTTCTGAATCGTCCTCTACCGTTTCTTCCTCCGGATCTGGCTCGCGAGCCCAGGCCAAATGTTTCGCTACCGCCGCATCTGCTTTATGATGAAAGCCGTTCTCCTCGCAAGGCTGATCATTGTCGGGATTTGGGACAATGTTGGGAAAAACGAAGATTACCAGATCCGCTTGCCCCTGGGGCAAAGAGAAATCGGGTAGCTCAGTCTCAATCAGCTCCACCCGCCGCGGCCAGTCTTTGCCCAGTTGTCGCAACCGCTTCTTGGCCAATTTCAGCAGAAATGAAGATCTATCGATTCCTGCCAGGCGAGAATCGGGGAAGCTCCTGGAGAGACGCGTCAACATATGTCCGGCTCCGCAGGCGTAATCGATGATTCGCTGCGGAGGTCGCGCAAAGAATGAAGAGATGTGCTCTGCGATCCTCCGATAGGCATAAGTGTGTGCCGAGTCGCTGCTGCGGCTCTGCCACCATTTTCCTAG